>JAYTBL010000792.1:0-31435 GCA_043736975.1 Polyangiaceae bacterium | reverse complement strand
GCTGCTCGCGCTCTTCGCGCTGCTCGTGGAAGACGAGAAAGACGAGCTGGTCGACGGCGTGGTCGACGGCGCAGGCTTCGGTGGCGTTCGCGTGGGCGGAGCGACCGGCTGCTCGCTGGTGAGCTTGGGGGGCGCGTAGACGAATTTCGGATCGCCCTCCGGCTTCTTCAGCTGCTGCGTCTTCGCGCGGTCGAGGCCCTGCGTCGCCTCGGTGTCGCCCGCCTTCATACGGAGCACGCGGCGCCAGGCATCGGCCGACTCGCGGCCGTCCGCGAGCTGCTCTTCCCAGATGCGCGCGACCTTTCGCGCCAGCTCGGCGCGCGCGTTCATGTCCTTGCCGCGGAGGATCTGGTCCTCGTAGAGCTGGACGAGGGACTTGTAGTCGTTGAGCTCCATCAGGAGCCCGGCGAGCTCGTCCATCACCGCTTGATCCTGGGGCGACAGGTCGTGGAGCTTCTTCAGGTCGGCGGCCGCGTTGACGGGCTCGACCAGCTGATCGCGGCGGATCTTCGCGCGCCGCCCGAGGAGCTGCTTCACCAGCGGTCCGTCGAAGACCTCGCCCAGCGCATGGCTCAGCGCGGCCTCGGCGCGGCGTGGATCGCCGCCGTCGATGCCTAGCGACTCGAGCATGTCGAGCGTCAGGCCGTCGACGTGGGCGACCAGCGCGTCGCCCAGCCACGTGAAGGCCTGCTCGATGTCGTGGAGATCACGGTGCGTGATCATCGCGGCGCGGCGCAGGAGGTTCGCGCGCGTGCGACCACCGTCGCGCGCGCCGTGGCCGCCAGCCGCGAGCGCCTGGCAGAGCGCGCGGCGGAGGCGATCGCCGCCGCCGAACTTGTCGCCTTCGCGGGCGGACGTCTCGAGCGCGGCGAGCGTCTCGTCGGCGGGGGCGCCGGTGAGCGCGAGCTCGAAGAAGCCGCGGGCGCGCTCGGGCTGGCCGCGCATCGAGGCGACCTGCGCCGCGCGGGCGAGGGCTCGCACGCGGTCGGGTGGGTTCTTGCTGCGCGTGACCTGACGCTCGTAGAGATCGATGACGTCGACCGGCTTCGCAGCGAGCTGCGAGAGGCGCTCGAGGAGCGGCTCCACGTCGGCGGGCGCGATGAAGGAGAGGCCCTGCTCTCCGTGGCTGATGGCGTCGGCGCGCGGCATGCCTGCACGCACACGGACCTCGGCCTCGCGAACGAGCTCCATGCCGCGGTCCTCGCCCTGCACCTCGCGCGACAGGAGCTCGTGGGCGACGATGAGCGCGTCATGGTCGCCGGTCTTCACCGAGAGCTCCTCGAGGTGCTCGGCGAGCTTACTGTCGGCGCCCTTCGTGCGAATCAGCTCGATGGCGACGGTGACGGCGTCAGCATCGCGGCCGACGTCGGCGAAGCGCTCGAACGCGCCGCGCAGCGCGCCGGTGCGCTCGGTGCCGTGGCGCGCGTCGAACCACCACTCCTTCAGCTTGCTGGCGACGATGCCCTTCCACCCCAGCCGGTCGCCGAGCGTGATGTACGCGAGGCGCACCGAGGGCTCTCCAGAGTCGGCGAGATCGGTGAGGGCGCCGAGCGCCTCGTCGCCGCGATCGAGCTTGTCGGCGAGCATGATCGCGAGCTTCTTGGTGAGCTCGACGACCTCCTGATCGTCGGCCTCGATCTCGATGCGCTCCACGAGGAGCTCGGCGACGCGGCCCCACTGCTCGGTGAGCTCGCACAGCTCGCAGAGGCGGGTGAGCGCGTCGAAGTCCTCGAGGTCGGCCTTGCGGACGAGGTCGAGGGCGCGGATGGCGTTGCGGGGATCGTCGAGCTTCTCGTACAGGCGCGCGAGGCGTGCCGCGATCTGCCCGCGCTCCTGCACGTCGGCGACGAGCTTGAGCTCGCGCTCCAGCGCATCGGCGGCCTCGGCGAGGCTCCCGCGCGCTTCCTGGAGATCGGCGATGGCCTGCAGCGCGGGGCGGCACGTGGCGTCGAGGTCGGAGAGGATGATCTCGTAGCGCGAGATCGCGGTGTCGACGTCGCCTACGCCCTCCGCGAGGAGCTCGGCCTCGCGCAGCGCGACGCGCGCCTTCTCCGCCTTGTCGACGGTGTTCTGGCCGAGGCGACGCAGGAGCGTTGCCGCCTCGGTGTGGTCCTCGCGCTCGACCGCGTCGTCGATGAGGCGCTCGAGGGCCTCCTTGTCGTCGCCGTCCTCGAGGAGCTTCAACCAGAGCTCGCGCGAGAGCTCCTTGTCCTGCATGCGCGTGGTCGCGAGGATCGCGGCCTCGCGGCGGATGTTGGTGCGCTTGCTGCGATCGGTCAGGCGGTCGCCGCGCTTCGTGAGGAAGGCGACGAGCTTGTCGATGCGGTCGTCTCCGTTGTAGCGGGCGACGAGCAGGTTCGCGTAGTCGTCGTTCAGCGGATCGAGGTCGGTCGCTTCCTCGAGGCGATCCAGCGCCTCGTCGGCGCGGCCCGCCTTCATGAGGTAGTCGGCCGCGCGGGCGAAGAACATCGCCTGCTGCTTGAGGTCGCCGGTGAGCAGACCGCGCTGGTGCGCGGCGTTGGCGGCCTTCTCCCACGACTCCGCGGAGCTGTAGAGGCGGTCGGCCTCCTCCCAGAGCTTGCCGTTGCGGAGCGCGTCTGCGGCCTCGGCGTAGGAGTCGCCGGCCGCCTTCACGTCGCCGAGCTGCTCGCGGAGCTCGGCCAGGCGCTGCATCAGCTGGCCGCGCGCCACGGGGTCCTCGATGGCGGGCGCGCCCTCGGCGAGGATGGTGGCGGCGAGATCGGGGCGCTCGCCCTTCTCGAAGAGGCGCGAGGCGGTGAGGATCGCCTGGTCGTCGTCGCTCAGGAGGCGCGCGATGCGGCCCCATGCTTCGCCAGCGGCGACGAGATCCTTGCGCTTGTCCTCCTGCAGCTTCGCGAGCTTGCGCTCGAGCATCACCTTCGTGTCGACGTCCGACTCGATGGTGGCTTCCTGCTCGAGGAGGTTCGCGAGATCATCCCAGCGCTGGGACTTCTCGAGGAGGCGCATGAGCGCGGTGCGCGCGGTCTCGTCCTTGCGGTCGAGGGCGAGGAGCTGGCGCCAGGCGGCGATGGCGCCGTCGACGTCGCGCAGGTTGCCCTCGCACAGCCCCGCGACCTCGCGCAGGCGCTCCTTGCGGCTCTCGGCCTGGTCGGCGACCTGAGCGGTGGCGCGGATGCTCGCCAGGAGCACGTCGCGCAGCTGACCGTAGTCGCGCTTCGAGCGGAGGTAGTCCTCGGTCCAGGCGAGGGCCTCGGCGTGCGCCGGATCGCTCTCCAGGACTTCCTTGTACTTTGCAAATGCCTCGGGCTTCTTGCCCTTGCCCGCGAGCATCTGCGCGGCGTCGAGGACGCCCTGCATCTTCTCCGGGGACATCGCGGGCGCGCGCCTGTACGGCGACTGCTCCTCTGGCTCTGGCTCGGACCGGGCCGGCGGCGCATTGGAGGGGCCCTTGGACGCGATCGCCCCCGGGCGCTTCGATCCCGATCCCGTACCGGTGCGCTCACCCCGCTCGAACGGACCGGGGCCGACCCCGGAGACGGTGCCGGGCGGCGGCTCCTCGACGAGCGGCTTGTCGGGTCGCGAGTCGGGGCTGCTGGCGAGGCTGGCGCCCGACGGGTTCGAGGCGAGCTCGAGATGTCCACCGCCGCTGGCGGAGAGCGCGCTGCGCACCTCGTTCGCCATCGCGCCGCCGGGGTTCGCGCCGAGGTAGGCGTTGTAGCGCGTGGTCAGGTCGTTCTCCTGGCCGAGCGAGCGCGCGTAGTGGGCGTAGAGCTGGATGCCGCGGTCGTTGCCTGGCTCGATGTCGAGCGCGGCGCCGGCGTAGGCGAGCCCGTGCTCGCCCTCGTACGTCTCGGCGAGCGCCACGAGCAGCTCGGCGGCGTAGTTTCTCTCCTCGGAGGGGACGGCCTCGCCTGACTGGATCCGATCGAGGACGCTCGACGCGTACTCCTGCTGGAGCGCCGGATCGGACGCGTCGATCTCGCGCGCCGACGCGAGCGCGCGCGTGGCGCCCTGGAGATCGCCCGCGAGCTTGCGCGACGCCGCCTCGTCTCGCATGAGGCCCACGCGGCGGCCGGGATCCTGCTCGAGCTCGAGCTCGGCGGCGTAGAGCGGGATGGCGTTCTGCCACTCCTGCTGCTGCTTGTAGAGCTCGCGCGCGTTGTAGATGGCGTACGCGCTCGTGGGGTCGAGCTCGATGGCCTTCTTGTAGTTCTCGAGCGCCTTCTTCGCCTGCGTGAGCGGCGCCTCGGACCACAGGCGACCGAGCTCCTCATGCATGCCCGCGAGCTCGCCCCGCAGCTCGGGGTTCGCGGCGGTGAGAGGAGCGAGCGCCTTGGCGCGGCGATCGAGGAGCGCGACGAGGGCCTTGGTGTCGCCCTTGTCACGGTAGAGCTGCGCAAGGCGCTCGGCCGCGACCTGCGCGGTCGGGTCCTTGTCGATCGCCATCATCAGCACGCGGGCGGCGCGATGCGCATCCCCCAGCGTGGTCGACCAGACATTCGCCGCCTCCGCCAGCCAGTGGGCGGCATAGGCGGGGTCGCGGGTCTCGGAGCCCACGCGCTCGAGGAGCATCGCGTAAGCCTTCGGGTCCTGCTCCCCGGCCTGATGAGCGTAAGCCAGCGACTCTTCGTCGTGCGGATTCTCGACGAGACTCGTGACCAGCCTGTCGATTTCGGCGCGGTCCATTCCGCGCGGAGGCTACCACCTCGCGGCGCGGCCGAGCAATCGAACGGTGTGGTCAGGCGCGCGGATTCGCCCGCAATTTAGTCGAAGATGCCGTAACCCGGCGCGGCGGAGGTCGCTGGCGCGGCGCTACCGGGTGGCGGACGCGCGCCCGCCGGTTTGGTGCCCGGCTTCGGCGGAGGCGGCGGTTTGCCGTGTTTTCCGCTGGAAGCAGCGGCGACGGTGGTGGTCGTCGGGGCCGCCCTCGGGAGCGAGTCCGGGGTCACGGTTGGCGTCTCGTCGGTCGCGAGCGGGGGAGCGGCGGCGGTCACGACCACCGGCTCCGCAGCGACCGCGGGCGCCGCGACCGCCGGCGCCTGGGCACGGCGCGACATCCCCAGGTACACGCCGCCCGCGGCCGCGACCAGCACCAGCGGCACCGCCAGCAGGAGCACCGGGAAGCGCTTCTTCAGCTTCGGCAGCGCCATCGGCGGGGGCCGCATCGACTCGGGGACGCGGATCCCCGCGGCGTTGGTGATCGAGGCGCGGACGCCGCTCGTCTGTGCGGCGTGCGCCTCGAGCGCGGTGAGCAGCTCGCCCGCGAACACCTCGGCGCTCCCCGGGCGATCCTTCGGGTCCTTCGCGAGCGTGCGCATCACCACGTCCTCGAGCTCGCGCGAGAGCATCGCCTCCGGCGCCGCCTCGTTCGGGCGCTTCGGCTGGGACTTGATGTGCCGCGCCATGACCACGACCGCGTCGTTGTCGGTGAAGGGCGGCCTGCCCGTGAGCATCTGGTAGAGAATGACGGCGAGGGAGTAGAGGTCGCTCCGCGCGTCGAGCGGCTTGCCCTGCGCCTGCTCGGGCGACATGTAGCGCGGCGTTCCGAAGACCGTGCCCGCCTGCGTCTCGACGACGCTCATCGGGTTGGGATCCGCCGCGTCGATCATCTTGGCGATGCCGAAGTCGAGGACCTTCACGATCTCGTCGTGGGCCTGGGTGTCGTCGCCGCCGGTGGTCGACGCGGTGGTGCTCGTCAGGACGCGGGCGAAGAACAGGTTGTCGGGCTTGAGATCGCGATGGATGATCCCCTTCGCGTGGGCCTCGCCCAGCGAACGCAGCGCCTGGCGGCAGGCATCGACGGCCATGGGCGCGGGCAGGCGGCCCACGCGCGTGATCCGCTGGCCGAGGCTCTCGCCCTCGAGCAGCTCCATCGCGAGGTAGAACTCGCCGCTCTCGCTCTGCCCGAAGTCGAAGACCGTGACGGTGTTGGGCGAGGCGAGAAGGCTGTTGGCGCGGGCCTCGCGCATGAAGCGCGCCTTGGCCGAGTCGTCGACGGCGCGGTCGCCGCGGAGGATCTTGATCGCGACCTCACGCCCCATCGCGTGCTGCTTTGCCCGATAGACGGTGCCCATCGACCCGGCGCCGAGCTTTGCGAGGATCGTATAGCGACCTTCCAGCGTAAGACCCACCATGGGGTCGTCACCGATGTCGACGAGATCGCGCGGGCTCACGAGGCCCATTCCGTCCGTCGGGCAGACGGTGGGAGCGCCTTCCTCGGGCCAGCGCTTCCGGCACCGCGGGCAGACGACCGTCTTCGGCTCCGCAGGAACCGTATCGTCCGTTTGACGAGCCGCAAAAGGGAGAGACACGAGCCTGACAATGGTCCCCCGGCGCGGGCCCGGGCGCAAGCGGCTCGCCTGCTTGCCTCTCGATTTGGCCCGGGCCCTACTTGAGCGGCAGCACGTTACGCGGATCGCAAACGACGCTCACGCTGTCGGCGACGAGCTGCGCGCCGGCCGGGACCTTCGCGAGATCCACGCCTTCGCGCACGCGGCGCACCTCGTAGTGGAGGTGGACGAGCGAGGGCGAGCTCGTGTCACCGACGCCGCCCAGCAAATCCCCCTCCTTGACGGTCGCGCCGGGCGTGAGGCCGGCGGCGATCGTGTCGAGGTGGCCGAAGAGCACGACGTACTCGCGGAGGCGGCCGCCCTCGCGCAGCGCGTTACGCGTCACGACCGTCTTTCCGAAGAGCCACCCGGTATAGAGGACCTCGGCGTCGCCCTCCTGGTGCTCGAGGGCGAGGTTCTTCACCGGCGTGCCCTTGGCCTGCGGGAGATCGAGGCCGCCGTGGCCGACGTGCGAGAGCGATGGCGCGCGCCGTTGCTCGCTGTCCGGGCGATCGAGGTCATACCCGCTGACGACGTGGTGGCCGTTCGGCAGACCGGGCGGGATGGGGTAGCGGTACGCGTCGTAGTCCTTCGGGCGCTCGGGGAGCCGCGGGATCTGCTCGTACTGGTAGAGGCGCCCTGACTTCTCGCGGTGCGCGTTCGCGGTGGCGGGCGCGAAGGGCCCGTCCTCGGCGCCGCGCGTGAGGTGCACGCAGGTGTCGTTGTCGGGCGCGGTGCCGGGCGGGCAGCCGGCGATCGCCAGCTCGCCGGGCCCAGCAGCGGCCGTCCCGGCGCTGGCGACCGCGACGCGAAGGGGCGCGAGCGGCCTCCCCGACCCGAAGGCGAGGAAGACGAGCATCGCGACCGCAGCCCAGACCCAGCGCATGGGGGAGAGACTAGCCGAGGGAGTGAGGCATTCCCCCGGTTGTCGCGGACCGGTCGTCGATGAACTGCAAGCCCAGTGCGATCACCACCGCCGCGTGTGTTATGAAGCCCGATCATGCCGTCGATCAAAGAGAACCTCGCTGCCCTCTTCGACGCCGAGCGCAAGGCCCGCGGCCTGCATGAGGCGATCGTCTCGGAGCCGCCGGTCGCGCTCATGAACGAGCTGCGTGAGGCCACGAAGGAGGCGCTGATCAACGGCGCCAGCGACGAGTCGGCCCTCCGCCTCACCCGCGTCGCTGCGTTGCTGGGCGATCTCGAGGGGCCCGAGCCCATCGATCTCCTCATCGACATCCTCGGGAGCGACTCGCCGGAGGCCCGCGTCTACGCGGGCGAGTCGCTCGAGGGACACGCGTTCGACCGCTTCAAGGAGGTCGCGCTGGGCATCGAGCGCGCCCTCGATCGCCTGCCCAAGGGCAGCCCGGCCCTCACCGAGCTGCCGTTCCTGCTCGCGGAGGTCGGCGAGCCCGGCTGCGTCAAGCTCCTCGGTCGCTTCCTCAAGCACGCCGACGCCGAGGCGGTCGCCGCGGCCATCGAGGCGCTCGCCGAGCTCGGCGATCCCGCGGCCATCCCGCTGCTCGCGCCGCTCGAGAAGGATCCGCGTCAGGTGCAGCTCGAGGAGGAGGACGGCGACGGCGAGCGCGTCGGTCTCGGCGACCTCGCCTACGAGGCGCGCGAGATCCTCGAGGAGCTGGCGAAGAACGCGCAGTCCGCGCAGACCGGCGGCGGCAGCGGAAAGAAGGAATCCAGTAGCGAAGGCAACCGAGGCAATCCGCGGAACGCGAAGAAGGGCCGATGAAGGCGACCGAGGCGCGAGGAGGCGACGCCGCCACGTCGCCGCCGCGGCTCCTCGGCCCGGAGGAGGCGGCCATCTTCGAGACGTTCGTCGTCCCGCAGTACCTCTCGCTCTTCGCCGAGCGCCTCGTCGAGATGATCGTGCCGGGGCGTGACGCGCGCGTCTGCCACCTCCAGTGCCGCACCGGCTACCCGGATCAGCTGCTGCTCGGGCCGCTGCCCGGCGCGCACGTGTACGGCTGCGACAGCTCCGAGCACGCGATCGCGCTGGCGAAGGCCAAGGCGAAGACGCTCCCCGGCTTCGTCAGCGACTACCGCGTGATCGAGGGGCAGACCACGCCGTTCCCGGCGGGCGCGTTCTCGCACGGCTTCACCCTGCACCCTCTCGCAGCGCCGGGAGAGCGCCGACTGTTGCTCGAGGAGCTCGCGCGGATCGTCGCGCCGCGCGGCCAGGCGCTGGTGGCGATGCCGCTGCGCGGCTCGTTCGCGGAGATCGGGGACCTCCTGCGCGAGTGCGCGCTCAAGAACGAGCTCACCGAGCTGACCAGCGCGGTGGAGGCCGCGATGCTGCTACGCCCGACCGAGGAGCTCTTCAAGCGCGAGCTCGAGGTAGTGGGCTTCGACCACGTCGACGTCGATCTCCGGACGCGCACGCTGAAGTTCGCGAGCGGCCGTCAGCTCTTCGAGGACGCCGCGACGCGACTCATGCTCCTCCCCGAGCTCCGCGTGAGTCTCCACCTGAACGATGAAGGCCCGCTTTCCTACGTGCGCGAGGCGATCGACAAGTACTGGAGCGATGGCGAGTTCGAGCTCACCGTGAACGTCGGCGTCGTCAGCGGCCGCCGCCAGGGAAGCTGAGTCGAGCTTCTTCTCAGCGGCAGAAGCCGTCGATGCAAACCAGGGGGCTCGCGCAGTTCTTCGCCTGCGTCGGGTCGCAGTCGGTGCCGAGGTTCGTGGTCGAGCCACACACCGAGTGCGGTCCCGAGCTGGTCGTCACGCTCTTGCACACGTTGAACTGGTCCGCGTTCTTGCACGAGTCGGGGACGGCGGTGTCGCACGAGATGTAGCAGCTGTGGCGGAGGCAGAGGCTGCCGGCCTGGCACTTGTCCTGGACGCCGTCGGTCGCGCAGGTGAACACCGGCTTCTCGTCCGGGGTGCAACCGCCGTCAATGCAGACCAGGCCCGCCGGGCACGTCGCGCCGGCGCCGCAAGGAGCGACGCAGTGCTCCTGGACGCAGACGTTGCCGCCGTTGCACTGCGAGGAGCTGGTGCACGCGTTGGGGTTGCCGGTGCAGACGCCCTTCGCCTGGTCACACGCGTAGCCGGTCGGGCAGGGCTTGGTCGCGCTGCACGAGGGGGTGCACTCACCCGCGACGCACTGCGAGCCGGCCGCGCACTGCGTCGCGTCCGCGCACTGATCGGAGGGGTTGACGCATGAACCGCTCAGGCACTTCGCGCCAGCGGTCGTGCAGTCCGCGTCGTTCGAGCAGGTCGACGTGCCGCCGGTGTTGCCGACGGGCTGGCAGACGGGGGCGCCGTTCTGCAGCTTGCACACGAACGTCGAGGGGCAGCCCGTCGTCGAGCAGTCCCCGGCGCGGCACTTGTTGTCGGCGCCGCAGCTCGAGCCCGTCGGGCAGTCCGACGGCTTCGTGCAGGACGTGCCGGTCGGCGTCGGCGGCAGGCCGTCCGTCAGCTTGCAACGATGGTTGCTCGCGCACGAGTAACCGCTCGGGCAGTCCAGGTCGCCGTAGCAGGAGAACCCGTAGCAGTTGTCCGACACATACGGGTCGGGGCAGCTGTAACAGTCGCTGCCGACGCAGACCCGGTTGGACCGTTCGTCGTCCGAGTAAATCGGGCAGCCACCGAGCGCCGCGGCGCCGAGACCGAGAAGAACGAAGGAAAAGACGTGCTTCATCATCATTGGCCTATTGATCCTCGTCCGCCTGAGCGTCGAGCGGGAAGGGTAGCAACCGTCGTGCCCTGCACAAGGGCCGACCGCACCCCCCAGAATCTTCGGGTTTTGGGGCCGGGACAGGGTACGGGGGAGCAGGGGTGTGCACGGCGGTTCACGGCGATTGTGGACGTCACGTCGTGGGGGGGCCACAAAAGGCTGTAAGCTGTCCTCTCGCGACTATGGACGTCCGATGTGAGCGCTGCAACACCGAGTACGAGTTCGACGATGCGCTGGTCAGCGGTCGCGGCACGACGGTCAAGTGCACAAACTGTGGGCACAAATTCAAGATCCGCCGCCGCGACGGGGACTTCAGCGAGGACTTCTGGAACGTCCAGACCGGCGACGGCCGCACGCTCGTGTTCACCTCGCTCCGTGAGCTGCAGCGCGCGATCCAGACCAACCTCGTCGACCGCGGCGATCTCCTGTCCCGCGGCGGGCTGAGGCAGAAGCCGATCGGGCAGATCCCCGAGCTCGCTCCTTTCTTCGATCCGCGCGACCCGCGGAAGAGCCTCCCGCCCGCACCCGCTGGCGACCCCGTCCCTGCGGCGCGCGAGACGCGCGCGTCGCGGCCGCCTCCTCTTCCTGGAGTCACCGCGCCCGCGCTCGCGCCGCCACCGCGCCAGCGCATGAGCACGCGCCCCGACTTCCCGCCCGAGCCCCCGCCGCGCGTCGCGCGCGTGGGGAGCAGCACGTTGATCGGCACCGGGATGGACGACAGCGAGACCCGCATCGCGGCCGCGGCCGCGGCGGCGTTCGGCAGCCCAATTACCGGCACCGGCACCGGCACCGGCGCCGGCGCGAGCGCGGCCGCGCTCGGGCCGAGCGAGCCGCCGGCGCGCGCGCCGTCCGTCGCGCCCGTGACCGAGCGAGAGGCCGAGGCCGAGCCCGACACCGAGCGCTTCGCCGAGCAGGCCCGCGAGGCCCGCAAGGCGCTCACCCGCACCCAGCCCCTCGACCCGCCACCGCGCGTCGTCGACATCCCGCGGCACACCCCGCCGCCGACGTTCGAGTCGTCGTCACCGCTGCCGCCTGCGGTGCCCGTGCTCCCGACGCTGGTGCGTGACGACGACTACGAGGCTGCGATGCGCGGGCGTTCCTCGCAGCCCGAGAGCCATCCGCCGTCCACGCAGCGGCGGCGCGGGGTGGGTGGCTACGTCGTCGCGATCGTGGTGCTCGCGGGGGTCGCGCTCCTCGGCGTGGTATGGGCGAAGGATCATCTCGGCGGCTTCCTCGGCAAGCCCCCGGCGCCGGTGGTGACCACCGATCCGCGCGTCGCGAGCTTCCTCACCACGGGGGAAAAGGCGCTGGCCGACGGCAACGTCGATCTCGCAAAGGAGAGCTTCGACAAGGCGAGCGCGCTCGCGGAGAAGGACCCGCGCGTGCTGCTCGGCCTGGCGCGGCTCGCCGCGGTGCGCGCCGACACGGCGTGGCTGAAGTCGCGCCTCCTCGCGCCCGACGCCACGGACGAGATCCGCTCCACGAAGGACAGCCTCGCCGAGCTCTCCGCCGCCGCGCGCAAGGCGGCCGACGATGCGCTGGCAGTCGCGCCCGACGACCCCGCGGCGCTGCGCGCGAAGATGGACACGCTGCGCATCGCCGGGGAGCGCGATGCCGCGCGCGCGCTGGTGAGCAAGGTGGCGTCGTCGGGGGCGCAGCCCGAGACGTCGTACGTGCTCGCCGGGCTCGACCTCGCGGACGCCGAGCCGCTCTGGTCGCCGGTGCTCGAGCGCCTGCGCGCGGCCGCAAACGTCGAGTCAGGCCCCGGCCGTGGGCGCGCCACGCTCGCGTATGCCCTGGCCCGGTCCGGCGACCCCAGCGGCGCGAAGGCCGAGGTCGAGCGCCTCGCGGCGATGGCAAGGCAGCATCCGCTGCTGCCGCTGCTGCGAGCGTTCGCGGCGAACGCGAAGCTTCTGCTCCGCGTCGACGCGCTGCCCGACGCCGGGCCGCCGGCGGTCCTCGCCGACGCGGGGCGCGTGCACGGCGATCGCAGCGGCCGTCCGCTGTCGAGCGACGGCCGACTGCTCGTGCAGCAGGGGGAGCAGGCGCGCACGCGCGGTGACCTCGATCGCGCGCAGATGCTCTTTGCGGCAGCGCTCGACCGCAACGCCAACGACACGGAAGCGCTCAATGGCCTCGCGGCGATCGCCCACGCGCGCCGCGACCTGAATGGGGCGCGCGCCTCCTACAAGCGTGTACTCTCGAACAACCCCGGGTACGTGCCCGCGCTCGTCGGCCTCGGCGACGTGGAGTTCGAATCCGGTGACCGAGCTGCCGCGATGAAGACCTACAAGGACATCGTCGATCGCTACCCCGACGGCACCTATCCGGCGCGCGTGAAGCAGCGCCTCGAGGGCACGGCATCCTCGTCGGGCGCAGCGCCCGCGGGCAGCGGCTCGACGCCCACGCTCGCCCCCAGCGACACCGGAGGTGGTGGATGAGAGCAGCCCGGATCCTTGCGCCCCTCCTCGTCGCCGCTGCCCTCGGGCTCGGCGGGCTCGGCTGCGAAGGGCGCCCGCGCGCGGGCGGCAGCGACAGCCCGCCGGCCGAGGCGCCGCGTCGCACCGGGCCGGCGGTCGCGGTCCTCGACTTCTCGGGCGGCGTGCCGGAGCAGGAGGCGCCGAGCCTCTTCGGCCAGGTCGGTCGCAGGAAGAGCTTCGACGAGCTGCTGCGGTCGATCGAGGAGATCTCCGCCGATCCCAAGAAGGGCACCGTCGGCGTGCTCGTGAAGTTCGGAGGCGCCAGCATCGGCGCGGCGCGCGCGCAGGAGATCGGCGAGCAGCTCGAGCTCCTCAGGGCGAAGAAGCCTGTCTACTGCCACGGCGACGGCTTCACGAACGCCACGATGATGGCCGCCGCGCGCGGCTGCTCCCGCATCTGGGTCTCGCCCGCCGGCGACGTGGAGACGGTCGGCATCGCCGCGCAGATCCTCTACATGCGCCGGCTCCTCGCCGACGAGCTGCACCTCACCATCGACATCCTCCAGGTCGGCAAGTTCAAGGGCGCCGAGGAGCCGCTGACGCGCGACGGCCCGAGCCCCGAGGCGCGCGCCTCGCTCACCGGCGTCCTCGTCGACTTCCGCACCGCGTGGATCGACACCATCACGAAGGCCCGCCCCAAGCCGGGTATGGCCGAGATCATCGAGGATGGACCCTATTCGCCGCTCCGCGCGAAGGAGGTCGGCCTCGTCGACGAGGTCGGCTACGCCGCCGACGCGCTCGCCGCGGTCCGCAAGGAGTCGAGCGCGGTCCGCGAGGAGATCGTGTTTGGCTCCGGCGCCGAGGAGAAGGGGAGCGAGCTCGAAGATCTCGTCCGCACCTTGGCCGGCGAGGGCGGCGACCTGGGGCCGATCGCGCTCCTCCGCCTCACCGGCAGCATCGCCATGACCTCGGGCGGCAACGGCCTGCTGGGCGGCCGCGGCGGCATCATCGAGAAGGATGTCGACCGCACGCTTCGTCAGCTCGAGAAGGACGACGACGTGAAGGCGGTCGTGGTGCGCATCGACTCGCCCGGCGGCAGCGCCCTCGCGAGCGACCTCATCTGGCACCACCTGATGCGAATCCGGAAGAAGAAGCCGCTGGTCTTCAGCGTCGGCGACATGGCCGCGAGCGGCGGGATGTACCTGGCGTCGGCCGGCGACTTCATCTTCGCCGAGCCGATGAGCCTGGTGGGCTCGATCGGCGTCGTCGGCGGCAAGGTCGCGGTCGGCGACGCGCTGGAGAGGATCGGCGTCCACGCCGAGACCTTCCCCGCGAACACGCAGAAGCCCGGCGCCGGTGCGCGCGCCGCGTACGAATCGCTGTTCAGCCGCTGGGACGACGCGACGAAGGTGCGCGTGCTCGAGGGCATGACCAGCGTGTACGAGCTGTTCCTGGCGCGCGTCTCCGAGGGACGCAGCGCGCGGGGCCGCACCATCACGCGCGAGAAGGTGGCGGAGAGCGCCGAGGGCAAGGTGTTCGGCGGGCTCGAGGGAAAGCGGCGCGGCCTCGTCGACGAGATTGGCGGGCTCACCGCGGCCATCGCGAAGGCGCGTGAGCTCGCGAAGCTCTCGGACTCGGCGCACGTGGCGGTCATCACCGGAAAACCGACGTTCCTCGATGCCCTGGAGCCCGGAGGTCCCGCGGAGTCGCGCGCGCGGAGCGCTATCGATCCGTCGCCCATGGGCCTCGTCGAGCGCCTCGCGCCCGACCTCGTGCCGTTCGTGTCGAGCCTCGCGCCGCTCGCCGAAGGTGAGCATGCGGTGCTTGCGGTACCGTTCTCGATCACGGTGCGCTAGCCGTGAGCACGACCAACGGGACTGGGCCGAACGGCGCGAACGCGAATCACGGGGCGGAGGAGACCGCAGATCCCGGCGCGCGCGCCGTGACGACCTCGATGAGCCCGCGGCTGCGTGCGCGCATGTCGCCCGTGCCGACGTCCACGCTGCGGCGTCGCACGGGACGCATCGCCGAGGAGGCGCAGCTCCGCGCGCGGCTCGAGCTCGCGCGCGTGATCGGCGATCCGGTCGACGAGCGCATCCTGGGACGGAAGCTCGCCGAGCGCCTCGCCTCGCGCGACGCCGAGATCGACTCCGCGATCGAGCTCGCGCTGCGCACGCTCGCGAGCGTCGACGATCCCGAGCTCCGCCACGCGCTCGCCGGCTGGCTCGAAGGTCTCGGTGAGCCGGGGCTCGCGGCGTCGGAGCTGCGGAAGCTCGCGCAGGACGAGAGCCCGCGCAAGGCGGCCTCGGTGCTGGTGCGGATCGGCGTGCTGCACGCGCGCGCGGGCGATGCGCATGGCGCGCAGGAGGCGCTCGGCGAGGCCGCCGCGCTCGACGAGGAGGACGCGCTCTCGCTCGAGCTGCTCGGCGCGCTCGCGACCTGGGCGCCGGACGCGGTGTCGGCCCGCACCGGTGCCGATGCCTACGTGCGTGCGGCGAAGCGTCGGAACCTCGCGGCCGACGCCGCGACCGAGCTCGAGGATCTGTTCCGTGCCGTCGAGCTCGATCCGTCGAGCCCGCTCGCGACCGCGGCGCTCGTCGCGGCCCACGCCGCTCGCGACCGCATGTCCGCGGCCGACGAGGTGCTGCGCGCCCACGCGCTCGCCCTCGACGCCGCGGAGGGCTCCGAGGTGCACGCGCAGCGTCGCGCCCAGGCTCTGGAGCGCGGCGACCTCGGTCGCGCGCTCGGTGCCGCGCTCGACGAGCGACTCGATGCCGTGTTCGACGGACCAGGCGCCGAGGCGCTCGACGACCTGCTGGTGCGTGCGAGCGCGTTCGAGACGCTCGCGGTACGGCTCGAGATGCGCGCGGAGCGCTCGGCGTCGGCGAGCAGCAGCCTGCCCGCGGCGCGGCGCTGGGCCGAGGTCGGCCGCCTCCTCTCCGGGCCGCTCGCCGCCGCCGATCGCGCCGTCGAGGCCTACGCGCGCAGCGTCGCCGCCGACGCCTCGAGCACCGATGCCCTGCACGCGCTGCGGTCGCTGGCGGAGCAGCAGGCGTCGGGCGCGAGCTGGTTGCATGAAGGCCTCGTGCGTGCGGCGATGGGCGATGCCGCGTTCGGGGCCTCGGCCGATCCCAGCAGTCGCCTCGCGGCGGCGCGCGCGCTCGCGCAGCAGGCCGACGACGCCGGAGACGGCTGCCTCGCCTCGTGGGCGCACGGCATCGTCGCCTCGCTCGACGCCGGTGACGAGCGGGCGCGCAGCGCCATCGTTCGCTTCGAGGACGGCGCGCGCCGGCACGAGGACGAGATCGCGCTGGCCGAGCAGGCGCTCGAGGACTCCGCGGTCGGGGAGGGGGACCGGGCCGAGCGCCTGACCGCGCTCGCGCGCCTCCTGCGTAGCGCGCCCCGCCGGTCGAAGCAGCTCGCCGCGGTGCTCGGGGAGCTCGCCGGTCTACGCGTCGATGACGACGACATCTTCGCCGAGGCGCTGCGCGTCGCGGAGCGGACCTCGGATCTCGAGGCGACGACCAAGCTCTCTCGGGCTCGCCTCGCGCAGGCGACTCCGCCGTCGCCGCGCCTGCGGCTGGCGCTGGTCGCGGCGCTTCGTCGTGCCGGCGCCGTGACCGAGGCCGCGAAGGCGACCGTCGGCCTGTTCGATGCGTGCACGCCGTGGGCGTTCTCCGTCGCGTGGATCACGGCGGCCGCCGCCGGTGACCGTGAGACCCGGGCGCGCGCGCTCGCCGCGCTCGCGCCGTCGTGCGGCGCGGCGGTGGTCAGCGTGCTCGCAGCGCTCGCCGCCGAGGAGCTCTTCGCCACCGGCGATCTCGCGGGGGCGCGGTCCGCAGCCGAGCAGGCGGTGCGCGCCGATGCGCACGACGCCCGCGCCATCCGCGCGCTCGCCGCGATCGTGCCCGACAGCGATGGCGTGGTCGCTGCCGTCACGCTCGACCGCGCCGCCGCGGTGGCGGGGCCGACCGCCGCGCTCTGCCGGCGCCTCGCGCAGCTGCACGAGAAGGCGGGGGACCTCGCGGCCGCGATCGCGTGGGCGCGCCGTGCTCTCGCGCTGCGCCCCGGCGACGGGCAGGTGGTGCAGGACCTCATCGACCACGCGACGCGCCTCGCGGACGACGAGTCCTTGGCGGGCGCCATCGCCTGGCTGCTCCCGCAGCCGTTTCCCGCGCGCGCCACCGCCGATCGCCTCGCGCCGGCGCTGCGTACGCTCGCCGCGCGCGATCCGAAGCGCGCTGCCGCGCTCGCGCGCCGCGCGCTCGACGTGCTCGGCCCGCGCCACGCGGGCCTGCGCGCGGCCATCGAGGCGGTGGCCGACGCCGCGAAGGACGGACCGCTGCGCGCGCGCGTGGTCGAGCGCTGGATCGCGGCCGGCGCGCCTGCTGCCGAGCGTGGTCCCCTGCTCCTGACGCTCGCGGCGCGTCACGCCGAGGCGGGCGAGCCGGAGCGCGAGGTCGGAGCCTACGTACGCGCCGCGCGCGCGGGCGTCGACCTCTCGGCGGTGCGCGAGCGGATCGAGTCACTCGATGCGGCGAGCTACTCCGCCGACGCCGAGCTGGCGCTGCTCGAGGCGCGCGCCGAGCTCCAGCTCGATGATGGACGTACCGCGAGCGCGGCCGCGGCGTTCCGTGATCTGGGCGCTGCGCTCTGGGACATGGCCGACGATCGTCCGCGTGCTGTGCAGGCTTGGCTACGGGCCGCGCAGCTCGACTCGAAGCGTGGCTACGCGACGCTGCGCCGCGATCTGTCGACCTTCGCCGACGTTGGGTACGCGGCCGATTGCCTCGCCGAGCTCGTCGATCGCGAGGGCGATCGCGCGCGCGCCGGGATCATCGCCACTGAAGCCGCGCGCGCCGCGAGCGAGGGCGGCGCCTATGCGCGCGCCGTGGCACTCGCGCGCACGGCGCTGGAGCGGAATCCCTCGCACGCCGAGGCGCTCGCCATCGCCGAGGACGCCTGCAAGCACATCGGACGCATCCAGGAGATGTCGCCGATCTACGACTACGCCGCGCGCGGTGCGCTGGGGCGCTTCGGACGGCGCGCGGCGCACCACCGTGCGGCGCGCTTCTTCGAGACGCACGTGCCGATGCTCGCGCTCAAGCACGCCGCGCAGGCGTTCATCGCGGTGCCCTCCGAGGGCACGACGCTGACCTTGCTCGCGCGCACCGCCGACGGCGCGCAGCGGCGCGGGGTGGCGGTGCGCACCGTGGAGCATGTCGCGGAGCTCGCGCGGAGCCCCACGATCCGCGCCGCGTGGCTGCTCCGCGCGGCGACGCTCGCGGGACGCGACCTCGAGGGCGCGAGGCAGCGCGTCGATCTCCTGCTCAAGGCGACCGTCCTGTCGCCAGCGCCGGTGACGCTCAGCATGCTCGCGGTCGCGACGCGCGAGCTCGTCTCCCTGGCGCCAGACGACGGCGAGGCCATCGCGATGCGCCTCGAGCGCGCGTGTGATTCGCTCGCCAAGAACCTCGAGGGCCCCGACGGGGCGCGCATCGCCATCACCTTCGCGGAGATGGCGCTCGACCTCTTCTCCGATGCAGCCTGGGCCTGGCGTGCCATCGAGCGCGCGCTCGGCGCCGACGCCGACGTCGACGAGTACCTGCGCCTCACGAAGTTCTCCGAGGCGCTCGCCCGCGCCGACGGGGCCCAGGAGACCCTCGCGCGCGTCGTCGAGGCATGTGACAAGCCGTTCTCCAACGTCGGCGTCGCCTTGCTGCGCCTCGTGGGCAGCGTCGCGGCCAAGCTGGGTGACGGACCGCGCAGCGTGCGCGCTTTCGTGCAGGCCGCAGAGCGCGATCCCGACGACGACGATCTCGTTGCCGAGGCCGACGCCGCGGTGACGTTGCACCCCGAGCCGGCGCTGGTGGAGCGCCTCTCGAAGAAGGTCGGCGTCTTCCGGCGCAGCGAGGCCTTGCGCTCGATCGCGGGCCGCAAGACCGAGCAGGGCGACTTCGACGGGGCGGTCAGCGCGCTCGAGCGCGCGCTCCACATCGCCCCGCCGGCCCAGCACGAAGGCATCGCCGGCGAGCTCAAGACCGCGCTCCACGGCGCGGGCCGCGGCGAGGAGGCGGTGCTGCGCGAGCTCGGAACCGCCAACATGTCCTCCGTCGAGCGCGCGGGGCGCTGGGCCGAGCTCGCGCGCATCCGCGAGGAGCGCGGCGACGTGGCGGGCGCCACCGACGCGCTCCTGCAAGGCGCGACCGACGACCCGACCGCCGAGCGCTGGGCCGCGGTCGAGGTGGCGGCGGAGCGCGCCGGTCGCGAGCACATCCGCGTGCAGGCGCTCCAGAACCTCGCGCTCCAGGTGCCGGCGCCTGCGCAGCTCGCCGTTCAGAAGCGCCTCGCGCGCGCCGAGGGAGCGCGCGGCTCGCTCGCGGCCGCGGAGGAGGCGTGGCGCAAGGTCATCGCCGCCGACGACAGCGACACCGAGGCGGACGTCGCCATCGAGGCGCTGCTCGTCGCGCGCGCGAGCTATGATGACCTCGCGGAGCACCTCGCGCGTCGCGCTGGGCGCCTCGCCAGGGGTGGGGCCGAGCGCGAGACGCTGCGCGCGGTGCGCCTGCGCCGCGCCGCGATCCTCGAGCAGCGGCTCGGTCGCCTCGGCGAGGCGGCGAGCGAGCTCGAGCAGCTCCTCCTGGAGACGCCGCACCACGCGAGCGCGCTGCGCTGGCTTGCCGATCTCTACGAGAAGGGGCAGACGCCCTCGCGCGCCCTGCCCATCCTCCAGCAGCTCGCGGCCGCCGCCACAGAGCCGCTCGACCAGGAGGCGATCGGCGCGCGTCGCGTGCGCGTGCTCGTCGCGACCGGTGACATACCCGGCGCGCGCATGGTGCTGGGCGCGTTCCTCGATCGTCGCACCTCGTCGTCGGCGATCACCGAGGCGCGCGTGGCCATCGCGCGCGCCACCGAGGATGCGATCGAGCTCGGGAGCGCTCTCGAGGATCTCGCGCGCACGTCGCCGGACGACGCACGCGCGCGTAGCGAGATGCTGGTCGAGGCCGCGCAGGCCGCGGCGCGCGCCGGTGCCACCGACATCTCGCTCGCCCGCGCCAAGGATGCGGCGCGGCTCGCGCCCGACATCGCAGCCACGCAGCTGTTCGCGCGCGGCCTGGAGTACCGCGTGCGCGGCGCCGGCTCGGCCGACGAAGCAAAGGCCACGGTCGCCGCGCTGTCACGCCTCGAGGGGGATAACAGCCTCGAGCCCGAGGACACGGCGCTCCGTGCGTTCCTCATGGCGGAGGCCGAGGACGTCCTCACGCCCGGTGGCGGTGAAGCCACGCTGCGCGGGTGTCTGCTCGCGGTCGGTCCCCAGGCGCTGGTGGCGCTCGGGCTCGCGGAGCGCGCGGCGGCGGCAGGACGGCTCGACGAGGCGGCGCGCTTCTTCGGCGACGCGGTGCACGGTAACCTCCTCGGCCTGCGGCGGCCCGGTCGCGTCGCGCTCGCGGCGGCCGACGTCGCCGAGCGAATCGTCGACGGCGATCTGACGCTCCGCTTCCTCAACGAGGCGGCGAAGGATCCCGAGACGCGCGTGGAGGCGCTGCGCCGCCTGGCCCAGATCTCGTTCGTTCACCGCGACCTGGGGCGCGCGCGCAGCGTTCTGCGTGGCCTCGCCGAGGCGCTCGAGGGCGCTGAGAAGGCGGAGGTGCTCGCGCAGCTGGCGCGCGCGCTCTTCGAGTCCGCGGTGCCGGCGGAGCGCCTCGAGGCCGATCGCACGCTGCGCGAGGCCATCGATCACGCGCCCTCCGATCTCGCAGAGCTGCTCCGCGATCAGCTGGGGGGCTACCGCTCGCGCCCGCCGCCTGCGCCGAACAGCCCGCCGCGCGCGCCGATGTCCTCGCTGCCGCCGATGGCGCCCGAGTTCCCGACGCCGCCGCCGGGCTGGCCGCCGCCCGCCCAGCGCATCGTGAACGAGACCAAGCCGACGCCCGCGCCGCGCGCGATGGCCATCATCGGGCACATCCCGAACGCGCCGCCGGTCATGATCGCGACGCCCGATGATCCGATCACCTCGGTTCGGCATCCTCCGCTGGGCGGCGCGCCGGCCGGGCTCAGCTCGACGCCGCCCGCCCCGCTCACCGTGCGGCCGCAGGAGGCGCAGGCGCCCGAGCTCGACGCGTCGCCCCGCGCGGCGAGCGTACCTCCGGCCGCGACGACATCGGTCTCGCCGGTGTCGCCGCTCGATCCGCATGCGGCGCGCGTGGCCGAGGGGAAGCGCCGCCTCGCGAGCGGGGCGCGCGAGGAGGGCGAGAAGCTCCTCTCCGAGGCGCTGCGCGATGGCTCGCTCACTGCGGCCGACGCGCTCGACGAGATCCTCGTCAAGGATCCGGGGCGGTCCGCGGCGCTGCTCAAGGTCCGGCGCCAAGCGGTGGAGCTGCGGCCCGGCGACATCCGGCGGCTGGTTGCGCTTCGGGACGCCGCCCGCGCCGATCAGAACCTCAACTACGTGCGCGCCATCGATCACGTGCTGCGCGCGTTCGATCCGACGACGACGCCGCTGGCGCCGCCCCCGCTGAGCGCGCAGGCGACGCAGCCGGGGATGCTCACGCTGCTCACGCGGCACTCTCGCGAGGTCGGAGGCGAGGCGTTCGGCGTGGTCTGGGAAGGCGCGCACGCGCTCTTCGGGAAGCCGCCGACCGCCTATCGCATGACCGGCCTCGAGCGCGTCGCGCCGGGCCCGATGTGGACGCTCTCCCGGCTCTACGAGGTGGCGCTGCGCCTGCTCGATACGCCGCGCTTCACGCTGTTTCATCGGCGCGGATCGGGTCCGCTCACGCTGACCGTCGCGCTCTTGCAGAGCCCCTCGGCGATCCTCGGCGGCGACGCGAAGGAGGACGGGTCTGACGTGCGCTGGATGCTCGGCCATGCGCTCGCCTCGGTCCTGGCGCAGAACGCGCTGCCCATTGGCCTGCCCGAGGCGGAGGGGCGTCTCTTGTGGGAGGTGCTGCTCGGGTCGTTCGGACCGCCAGGGCGGATCAAGATGGAACGCGCGCACGCGAACCTCGCCGAGATGCTGTGGCAGCAGCTCGCCCCGCGCGCGCAGCGGCGGCTCAAGGAGCTCCTCGGCACCGACGACGCGACGCCCTTCGAGCTGGTCGTGGAGCGCGCGAACCAGAGCGGGCGGCGCGTCGGGATGTTCCTCACCGGGAACTTCGCGCACGCCGCGCGCACGGTGGTGGGCGAGCATCCAGCGCTGGATGCGTCGCTGCTCACGCAGCCGGGCGGCCTGGCGAAGCTGTGCGCGGATCTGCCGTCGCTCGCGGATCTGTTCCGCCTCGCGGTGCGCCCCGAGTACGCCGACGCCCGCTGGCACCTGCCGAGCCCGCAGTCCTCACGCTTCCCGTTTGCAGCGGGCGGGGCGGCGCCGGTCTGATCATGACGGAGCGGATCGCGCGGCTGGTTCGTCGGATCGCCACCGCCGCGGTGGTGGCCGGCATCCTGATGATGCTGGGCGCTTGCATCATCGCGCAGTCGTCGGGGGATGTGCCGCGGCTGCCAGAGACGCGCCCGACGATCGTGCACCAGGAGGTGGTACCGGCGACGGGCGGCATCCTCACGCGCTGGCCGACGTTCTTCACCGTGCCGGTCGAGCTGTCGGACCCCACCGCGCCGTTCTCGTACGCGGCGTTCATCGACTACAATCCGTTCACCGGCGAGGGGCGGGTCTTCGGCGAGAACGACATTCCGTACGATCAGCAGAGCCTGGCGACGCGCGTGCGAACCATCCAGATTCCCATTCCGCAGGACCGGGCGACGGTCGACCGCTGCCACGTCATCGAGGTGGTGGTGGCGCTGCGCTTCACCTCCACCAACGAAGCCAAGAACGCCCACACGCCCGCGCCCCCGGGTGGCGACTCGGTGACCTGGATCTACAATCCCGGCGGCGACCCCAGCGGCTGCCCCCGGCTCGACGCAGGCATCGAGGCCAGCTTCGACGTGGACGCTGGCCTCTGATGAGGCGCGGCTGCGCGGCGGCCGCGGTGGCCCTCGGGGTCGCGATCGCGCCGTCCTTCGCGTGCGGTCCAGTGATCGGGGCGCCGCTGTCGATCGCGCCCGTCAACGCCTGTGGCCCCGGTGAGCTGTCGTGCGATCGCTATGCCACCGATGACAGCGCGCCCAAGGCGCAGTGCAAGAGCGATCCCCAGACCAGGAAGGCCCGCTGCGACTTCGGCAGGCCCGACTTCGCGTACGCGATCGTGGTGAGCGTCCCCGACTCCTCGTTCTACGCCCCGGGCCGCACGTTCGTGCTCACGAACAACGATCTGGTCGAGAAGGGCGGGGCGCCCTCCGACAGCAAGTGCAGCCTCTCGACGGCGATCCCTTGCAAGCGGCTGCCTCCGCTGGTGCCGCTCACGAGCCGGTACACGACCACGCGGACGACAGCCATGGGGCTGGGCGTCGACGTGAAGGAGGGGACATCGATCCCCATCCGCGCGACGTTCGTTCCGCTCGCACCCGATGCCGACGTCGAGGCCTTCGGCGCGGGCATCCCGCTCCAGGATTTCGTGGTCGCGTCGCGGTCGTTCGCGAAGGCCGATCTCGGGCTCAGCGAGGCGATCGCGCTCGGTAGCTACCTGCGGATCGCCTACCCCGAGCCGCCGTTCGATGCGTTCTTCCCGCCCGTGTTCAGGCTGGTCAGCATCAGCGAGCCGGTGGGGGTGGCGGACAACATCGAGCTCGGCAAGGAACCCGGCGGCGTCGCCCTCGACGATCCGGACGGCACGACGCGTCAATCGCAGATCACGCGCCTCGAGGGCCTCGACGGCTGGCGGGCCTGGTTCGCTGACGAGCCGGCGTTCGGCGGTCGTCGCATCTCGACCATCAAGCGGCTGTCGGGTACGACGTCGACCGTCACGCTCCACACGATCGGCGCCAGCCAGGCGCCCTCCACCGCGCTGCGGGCCAACACCGAGATCGTCGTGGCCCCGCCTCCCGGCTGGCTCGGCGTGCCGCGTCTCGAGAGCATCATCTTCAACGGCGACCCCGCCGGCTTCAAGACGCTCACCATCCCGCCGCTGAAGACGCCGGTGATCGTCTCGGGCGTGGTCGGGCAGGGGGAGCCTACGCTCATCGGCGCCCCGTCGCGCCTGCTGTTCACCAGCACGGCGATCACGACGCTGAGCGGCGATGCGTTGCCGACGCTCAAGTACGAGGCCGCGGTCTCCACCGACGCCTCGGGCCGCTTCCAGACCGTGCTCCCCGAGGGCACGTACGACGTCACCGTCGAGCCCGCGGAGGGCACCGGCCTGTCCAAGTACCGGGACACGCTCTCGACCGCGCTCGCGACCGCGAAGACCTTCCGCCCACCGCCGCGCACCGTCGCGTCGGGGCGCGCGATGCTCTCCGACGGCCGTGCGCTCCCCGAGGCCGCCGTGCTCGTCGTCCCGGCCGAGGTCACGCTCGTGGGACGCGCGGTGAGGCCGCGCCCGGCGCGCACCCGGTCACGCGCCGACGGCACGTTCACCATCGAGGTCGACCAGGGGCAGTACACGCTGATGGTGGACCCGCTTCCGGGCACCGACTTCCCGCGCGCCGTGCAGGCGCGCAGCTTCACCGGCGCCACCGCCGACGTCGGTGACGTGGTGGTCGAGCCGCCGCTCCGGCTGACGTTCCGCCTCAGGGATCCGAGCGACTTCGCGAACCCCATCATCCGCGCCAACGTCGCCATCTACGCCAAGATCCCCGGACGCGGGCCGCCCGCGGTCGAGATGGGACGTGCCACCACCGATACCTCGGGGTATGTGGAAATCCTGCTCGCCCCGCAGGCCCCCTGAACGGTAGACTCGCCCGCGAGAACGCGCGCCATCATGCTCACGGACGACCGAATCAACCTGCTCGCGCGCGTGGCGCGTACCCCGCACGGCGAGTACGCCGAGGGCACCTCCGACCGCTCCATCCTCACGCTGGCCGCGGCCTCCTACGGCTCGCGCCCCACTGACGAGTCGACGGTCCCCACCGGCTTCGACCCGCAGGCCGCGGTGCTCTTCGAGAGCATCGTCGAGGGCGCCTACCTCGTGGCCACGGCCGACGGCGTGTTTGACGAGGAGGAGCGACGCGCCTTCGAGCGGATCGTGACCGCTGCCTGCGGCGGCGCGGTCGCGCAGGGGCACATCGCCGATCTCATCGCAGACCTCGCCGATCAGCTCTCCGAGGACGGCCTCGAAACGCGCCTCGCGCGCCTCGGGCAGGGCCTGGGCCGCAAGGAGCACGCGCAGGAGGTGCTCCGCATCGCGGCCCTCATCGCGCAGGTCAGCGAGGACGTGAGCGAGGTCGAGCGCTCGGTGCTCGAGAAGCTCGCCCTGGCCTGCAAGCTGGAGTCGTCCGAGATAGACGTCGCGCTGGCCGACGTGCAGACCGCCCTCCACGGGGCGTGAGCCTCAGCTCGCTTCGCGAGCCATCTTGAAGAGCTCCGCTTCGCCCTCGCGGCCGGCGGCGCGCGACTCGTTCTCCAGCGTGAGCAGCACCTCGCGGTGCTTGGGGAGCAGGACCTCGCGGCGATCGGCGGGCGCGTCCTCGAGGCGTGCGGAGAGTAGCGCGAGCAGATCCATGCTGCGGCCTAGGCGCGTGAGCAGCGTCACGAGCTCGTCGACGACCGCGTCGTTGTCGGGGTCGCCCTGGAGCGAGCGCGTCAGCGCCTCCACGCGCGCCTCGGCCTCCGCGTCGTCGGCGGACGGGACGTCGTCGCCGGCGCCGAGCAGATCGAACGCCAGCGCACGCTCCCGCGTGATGGTCTGCGCGTCCTCGGGGAGTTGGATGCTGATGGTATGGGCGTCCTCGGGGAGCGTGAGGCTCACGGTGTGCTCGTCCTCCAGGAGGAGGGGGCCGGTGAGGTTGACGGTCTCGTCGTCCTCGACGCGATTGTCGATCTCGACCGGGCGCTCCTCGTAGTCCCGGCGCCACGCCTCGCCGACGTCCGGCGCGCGAACGCCCGCGGCGCTCGCGATGCGCTCCCCGAGCGTTCGGTAGCGCGCGCCCAGCACCGGATCGCCGGGTGCGATGCTGATCGCCGCCGCGAGATGGCGCTGCGCGGCCTGGAGATCGCCGCGCTCCTGCTCGAAGCGCGCGGCTTCCTCGAGCCAAGCGAGTGCGCTCGTCTCCTTGCCTGCGCGCTCGCGCAGCCGCGCGAAGGCGAGCGAGGCGCCTGCCGGATCGCCGAGCTGCGCGCGGAGCCGGCCCTCGAGGCCTCGCGCGGCGATGGCCTCGGGCGCGTCATCGGGGATGTCGCGCAGGCGCGCCACCGCCACCGGCCGATCGCCGAGGCGCTCACCGAGGACGCGCCCCAGCTCGAGCAGCATCCAGGCGGTGGGAAGCCCGCGCGCCTCCGCCAGCTCGACGGCATGCGCGAGGATCGCGGCGCCGCGCGCCGCGCGACCCTCGGAGGCCAGCGCCGCGCCCAGGCCGGCGAGCGCCTCGGGATCGTCCGGTCGATACAGCAGCGACCGCTCGTAGAGGAGCGCAGCATCGGCGCCGAGGCCCACCCCGCGGTAGACGTCGCCCGCGCGGCGCAGCACGTCGTGCCGGTCGCGCGCGCCCTGCGCGAGGGCCTCCAGCTCCTGGAAGTCGGCGCGCGCCTCCTGCAGGCGCCCGGCCTCGAGCCTTCGCCGCGCGCGCTCCCAGCGGGCGGCCGCGAGCCGCGGCGCGCGCGCCACCGCGGCATCGAGCCAGGTCAGCGCGTCGTGCGGGTCGCGCGCGAGCTGCGCGGCGCGGCGGTACGCGAGCGAGGCGACGGCGTTCGAAGTCTCGTGCTCGCCGGCGCGCAGCAGCGCCGCGATCGCGCTGGTCGTGTCCCCGGCCTCCACGAGCAGCTCGCCGCCCAGGAGCCCGAGCTGGATGGGCGTCGCGACGTCGCGGAGCGTGGCGTTCGCGGCATCGGCGCGACCGCCCACCAGGCGATCGACCTCGGCGATCCGGCGCGCGATCTCGGGGTGACGCGGCGCCCGCTCGAGCGCTACCAGATCGAGCTGCCGCGCGCGATCGAGGTCGCGCGCCATCCGCGCGTCGTCCCCTTCGCGCGCGAGCACGGCGGTCTCGGCGGCGAGCGCAGCGTCGTCGGGGACCTTCGCCGCCGAGCCGCCGCGCACGAAGGCCACGAAGAGCACGCCATCGCTCTCGCCCGATCCCGCGAGGCGCACGTCGTCGGACCCGGGCGCGCGCACGCCCGCCTCGGGCAAGAGACCACGGGCCAGGCGTCCGGCGGCGTCGGTCACGATGAAGCGCGCGCCCTCGCGGCGGGCGTCGTCACCGAGCAGCGTGGCAAGCGCGCGAATGGCGAGCGTGGTCGCGGGCTCGGCCAGATGTGCTCCGCGCGCCGCGTGCACGACCAGCGAGAGGTTGCCGTGCGCGGGTACGACGGCCACCTCGAACGCGAGCGCCTCGATCTCCGCGAGGGGCGCGGCGCCGCTGACGCTGGTGCGCGTGAGCACCGTCACCAGCGCGCCGAACGCCCGCGGGACGACGCTGACGGTGCACGGCCCCGCCGCGATCAAGCCGCGCAGCCGCGGCTCGGCCCAGCGCGCGACGCGCCGAGCGTCGAGCGTCACGGCGAGGCGCTCGAGCTCTCCGCGCTTGTGCCGGAACTTCGTGACGCCGCCGCTCACGTCGAACGGGAATTTCACGTGCGGCAGGCGCACCACGAGCTCGACCACCTCCAGGCACGCGAGCGCCGCGGGGCGCGCGAGCTCGATGCCCAGGCCTTCGCGCCCGATCGCGAGTCGCAGCTCGACCGGACCGCTGCTCTCCGCGATCGGTCCCTCCTCCTCGAGCGGCGCTCGCTGGCGCGCGAGGCGCGCCGCTGCCGAGGCGGGCGGTGCGGGGCGGCCCGGTCGGGGAGGGGTGGGCGAGGGAGGGCTGGAGCGACGCACGGCGGAGCGTCGTGATCGTACCAAGCCGCAGCGCCTTCGCGCGAGTTTGCGCGACTTTGCTCGACGCCGCGCCGGCCCTTCGCTACACGTCCCGCCGATGGACGACGGACGCCCTTCGCCGACCGAGGCCGAAGCGTCCAGCGGTAGCCCGGTGCCTGGCGCGGTGTCCCTGCACCCGCCCTCGCGCATCGACGAGATCCTCGGCCCCTCGTCGCCCCTCGCGCGGCGCCTCCCCGGCTACGAGCAGCGCGACGGTCAGCTCGCGATGGCCCGCGCCGTCGACGAGGCGCTCCGCCACGACGGCCACCTCTTCGTGGAGGCCGGAACCGGCACCGGCAAGACGCTCGCGTACCTCGTCCCCGCCATCCTGAGCGGTCGCAAGGTCGTGGTCTCGACCGCCACCCACGCGCTCCAGGAGCAGATCTTCACCAAGGATCTGCCGCTCGTGCGCGCCGTGCTCGCAGAGCACGGCGTCACGTTCAAGGCCGCGCTCATGAAGGGCTTATCGAATTACCTATGCAAGCGCCGGCTGAACGAGCGCCTGCGCAGCGGCGAGCTCGTCTCGGCCGATCTCGCGCGCATCGAGCGCTGGTCGCAGGACAGCGTCGAGGGGGACCGCGCGGAGCTCAGCGAGCTCGAGGAGGGCGCCGCGGCCTGGCGCGACGTCGCTTCCAGCACCGATACCCGAGTGGGTGCAGGATGCAAGTATTACGACGAGTGCTTCGTCACCCGCATGCGGCGCGAGGCAGAGGAGGCGCAGGTCGTGGTCGTGAACCACCACCTCTTCTTCGCCGATCTCGCGCTGCGCACCGGCAAGGCCGGCGGCTTCGGCGGCGCCATTCCCACGTACGACGCGGTGATCTTCGACGAGGCGCACCAGATCGAGAGCGTCGCCACCGATTTTTTCGGCGTGAAGATCTCGACCGCGCGCATCGACTCGCTGGTCCGTGACGCGCGGCGTGGGATCGTCGCCGCGCGCGTGCTGGACGCGGGGTCGATGGGTCTCGTCGACAACGTCGAGCTTGCCGCGCAGCACTTCTTCCGCGCCTGGCAGGGCGCGGGCGGCATGGCGGGCCCGCCGTCGTCGGCCCGCCGCGGCCTCGGCTCGGCCCGCAGCGACGACAGCCGCCGCATGCTCGCCGCGACCGACTGGACCGAGCCGCGCATGACCGCGCTGTCGAAGCTCGACGTCACGCTCGAGGCGCTCCTCGCCTTCGCGCTCGCCAACGACCGCGAGGACGCGGTCGCCATCCTCGCGCGCCGCGCCGCCGACCTGCGCGCCGACCTCGCCCGCATCCAGGCCACCAGCCAGACCGAGGAGCGGCACTGGGAGGAGGACGACCCCGTGGCCGGCGCGCTCGCGAAGGCGGCGGAGAGCTTCAAGCGCGGCGTCGTCTGGATCGATCAGCGCGAGCGTACGGTGTCGCTCGGCGCGAGCCCTGTCGATCTCGGCCCGGTGCTCCGCGAGAAGCTCTTCGACCGCATCCCCAGCGTGATCTGCACCAGCGCCACGCTCGCCACCGGCACGTCGGTGGGACCGAGCTTCCACTTCGCGCGCAGCCGCCTCGGCGCGCGCGCCGAGACCGTGGAGCTGGTGGTGCCTTCGCCGTTCGACTTCGCGACGCGCGCTGCGCTGTACGTCGCCGAGGACCTCCCCGACCCCACCGAGCTCGGCTTCGAGGAGGCGTGCGCCGATCGCGTCGTCGATCTCGTCGACATCACGGGCGGGGGCGCGTTCGTGCTGTGCACCTCGAACCGCGCGATGCGCGCCATCCGCAACGCGCTCCACGGGCGCGTTCCCGGCCCGCTCCTCGTGCAGGGCGAGTCACCCAAGCACGTGCTGCTGGACCGCTTCCGGGCGTCGGGCGCCGCGGTGCTCGTGGCGACGATGAGCTTCTGGGAGGGGGTGGACGTGCCCGGCAACGCGCTGCGGCTGGTGATCCTCGACAAGATCCCGTTCGCGGTCCCCAGCGATCCCGTCGTTGCGGCGCGCTGCGCCCGCATCGAGGCAGAAGGCGGCAACGCGTTCGCGCAGTACTCGGTCCCGAGCGCAGCGATCACGCTGAAGCAGGGCTTCGGACGGCTCATCCGCACCCGGAAGGACGCGGGCCTCGTCGCACTCCTCGATCGCCGGGCGGTCAAGAAGGGCTATGGGCGCTCGCTGCTGGCGGGCCTTCCGCCGGCGCGCCGGGTCCGCACCCTCGACGACGTGCGCGTCTTCTGGCAAGACCTCGACGTCTGAGCCGGTCATCCAGCTCTCGAACCGTCAGCTGCTTTCTGTCAGCTGTCAGCTCGCTGTGATAATGCGAAGGTCATGAGCGAGATCACCGCCGTCATCGCCCGCGAGATCCTGGACTCGCGCGGAAATCCCACCGTCGAAGTCGAGATCCAGACCGCCAATGGTCATGGCCGCGCGGCCGTCCCCAGCGGCGCGTCCACTGGCGAGCACGAGGCCATCGAGCTCCGCGACGGCGACAAGAAGCGCTTCGGCGGCAAGGGCGTGCTGAAGGCCGTCGACAACGTCATGCAGACGCTCGGCCCGAGCATCATCGGGCTCGACGCGCTCGATCAGGCCGAGGTCGATCGCGTCCTCAACGAGGCCGACGGCACCGCCAACAAGGGGAAGATGGGCGCGAACGCCATCCTCGGCGTCTCGATGGCCACGGCACGGGCCGCCGCCGACGCCATCGGTATGCCGCTGTGGCGCTACCTCGGCGGCGCCAACGCGCGCGTCCTGCCCACGCCGCTCATGAACGTCATCAACGGCGGTCAGCACGCGGACAACGGCCTCGAGATCCAGGAGTTCATGATCGTGCCCGCCGGCTCGGCCACCTTCCCCGACGCGCTCCGCGCCGGCGCCGAGATCTTCGCCGCGCTGAAGAAGAACCTGAAGGACAAGGGCCTCACCACCGCCGTCGGCGACGAAGGCGGCTTCGCCCCGCGCCTCGGCTCCAACGAGGAGGCCATCAGCACCCTCGTGAAGGCGATCGAGGACGGCGGCTACAAGCCCGGCAAGGATGTCTTTCTCGCCCTCGATTGCGCGGCCAGCGAGTTCTACGACAAGGCGTCGAAGAGCTACACCTTCGACAAGAAGAAGGTCAGCGGCGCCGAGCTCGTCGGCATCTACGAGAAGCTCGCGGCGACCTATCCGCTCATCTCGATCGAGGACGGCTGCGCCGAGGACGACTGGGAGACCTGGAAGCTCCTCACCGACAGGCTCGGGAAGCAGATGCAGCTCGTCGGAGACGACCTGTTCGTCACCAACGTCGAGCGCCTCCAGCGCGGCATCGAGAAGGGGATCGCGAACTCGATCCTCATCAAGCTCAATCAGATCGGCACGCTCACCGAGACCTTCGACGCCATCCGCATGGGCGCCGATGCTGGCTACCGCAGCATTATCAGCCACCGCTCGGGCGAGACCGAGGACACCTTCATCGCGGACCTCGCGGTCGGGACGAACGCTGGGCAGATCAAGACCGGCAGCCTCTCGCGCTCGGATCGCGTGGCCAAGTACAACCAGCTGTTGCGCATCGGCTTCGAGCTCGGTACGGGCGCGGTCTACGCCGGCCACACGCCGTTCAAGCGCGCCTAGGCGAAATCCGAGGCGAAATCCGAGGCGACGAAATGCCCCACGCGGCGGCCCCTCGTGTAGTATGGGCGCTGGCGCGTTCGCCCCTCAAATGAAACCGATCGAGGAGCTGCTGAAGAACCTCGGGCGACCCGAGGTGCTCGAGTTCGGGCTCGTGACCAATCGGCTGCCCAGCGTCAACATCGGGGGCAAGTTCGAGCCGGTCGACGACGAGGCTCCGACCACCGACAGCCTGCTCCAGATGCTCGTCACGATGGGCGGCAGCCGCTACGTCGAGGGGCTCAGCGAGCGGCCGGTGCAATGGACGACACGGCTCGACGGCGTCGGCGTCATCGCGGTCGCGGCGATCATGCGCAAGGACGTCGTGCAGGCGCGCTTCACGGTGGCGCGGCGAGATCCTGCGGGGCGATCGCTGAGCCCGTCGCCGCCCGGTGCACCGGGGGCCCTGGCAGCGCCGTCCGCGGCTCCGCCACCGGGGGCGGTGACGAGCGTCGTCCCGATTGCGCAGGGCTCTCGGCCAGCGGCCGACTACCGGCGTACGCAGCAGAGCGCGCCCCCGGCGG
>JAYTBL010000791.1:0-16527 GCA_043736975.1 Polyangiaceae bacterium | reverse complement strand
CCGGCGGTTGGGGTGAGCGTCAGCGTCCGGGAGGACCCCGACCCGTCCAGTTGCAGGGCCGCCGTCGGCACGAGGCCGGCGCTGCTGCTGGAAGCCGTCACCACGAGTTGCCCGGCCGGAGTCTCGGCGTCCCCGACCGTGAAGACGATTGGCCCGAGTCGCTGGCCGGCGGGAGCGGAGAGATTCGGGATGTCAGAGATTGTCGGGGCGGTGTTCGGCGGCGGCGGCGGCGGCGGCGGCGGAGCCACGAGCTCCTGCCGCGGGGACTGCGCGGCGGCCCATCCGGCCGCCATCGCAGCGGAGAACACCTACGACGGGTGCATCAAGGCCAGCTGCTCCACCGTGTGCCGCTGATCTGCCGACCGGCTGCCGATCAGGATCTTCATGCCGCCCTCGTCGCCCAGAATGGTTCAGATCCTTCACGATGGGCATCCGCTCACGTCAGGCCAAGGATCTGAGCTGCTGCGCACGGGCGTCGCGCCTGCCGCGGGGATGGATGAGGATCTGAACTGTCTGGGCGAGGGCGTCGCGCCCGGGGCAGAAACGGTGAAGGATCTGAACTGTCTGGGCGAAGGCGTCGCGCCGGCGGCGACGGTGAAGGATCTGAACTGTCTGGCCCGAGGGCTCGAGAGGGCCCTCCCGCCCGGAGGCTCGTTGACGCCCGCGCGCTGAATCCTCGCGGCGCGGCGCGCGCGCCCCCCTATGATGCCCGCGGCATGATGTGGGCGAGATCACGGCTTGCGCAGCTCGTGCTCGCTATCGTGCTCCGTCCGGGGCTCGTGCTGGGGCTCGTGCTGGGGACGTCGGCCGAGGCGCGCGCGCAGCAGCCCACGCCCGCGCCGCCGCGCCTGCGCGCCGTGCCCGACGAGGAGGTCTCGGTCCTCGCGCCGCCGCCGTCCTTGGTCGCGACCAGCCCCGCACCCGACATCGCGGCGCCGCCCGATCTGACGCCGTTCCTGGGGCGTCCGATCACCGCGGTCGACGTCGTGCTCGACGACGCGCGCTGGCTCGACGAGCGTCCGCCGCTCGTCACGGAGATGCATGCCGGCGACCCCGTCTCGCCCGCGCTCGTGCGTCGCGCGATCGCGGAGGCGCTCCAGAGCGGCCACTTCTCCGACGCGCACGTGGAGCTCGCGAACGACGGCGCCGGCGTGCGGGCCACCGTCCACGTGATGCCGCGCAAGGTCATCGACTCGCTGCGTCTCGATCTCCACGGCGCGCCGGTCGACGGTGACGAGCTGCTGCGTGACGCCGAGCTCGCGATCGACGGCGAGATGGTCGGTCGCGACGTGATCCGCCACAAGGCGAAGATCGAGGCGCTCCTCCAGCGCCGTGGGTTTCCTTCGCCGACCGTGATTATCGGCACGCGCGGCACCGACGATCCGCTGCGCGTGGTCGTGCTGGTCGACGTCATCGCCGGTGCGCCCCGCAACATCGAGCGTCGCGTGCTCTATCCGTTCCGCGGCACGCCAGCGGCGGCGGCCGACGCCGAGAAGGCCTACGCCGCGAAGACCGGCGCGCGCGCCGACGAGGTGGCACTCGAGGCCGCGGACGCCGCGCTGCAGACGCGCATTCGAGGGCGCGGCTGGCATCGCGCCGAGGTCTCGCACGACGTCGTGCTGCATCGCGGGCTGGTGGTGCAGCGCGTGCGCGTCGACTTCGGGACCCGGTACGAGACACGCTACGAGGGCAACGAGCACTTCGACAAGTGGACGCTCGACGAGCTCCTCGACCTGGAAAACGAGACCGATCGTACGCCCAATCACCTCGTACAGAAGGTGCGCGACTGGTACGTGAAACGCGGCTTCCTCGACGCCGACGTGCGGCTCGAGATCCGCGGCGACGAGAAGGATCCGATCGACTACCTCGTCTTCCACGTCACCGAGCAGCAACGCGTCTTCGTCGCCGCGCGCGCCTATCCCTGCCTCCGCGAGACCGACGTGAAGAAGCTCACCGAGGGCGGACCGCCCTCGGCGAAGGCGATCGGCAACGAGATCGACAGCTACCTGGACGAGGAGCTCCCGGGCGGCGACCTCATCGTGCCGCCGAACCCGCAGGGGCTCGACGAGCGGCTGGGGCCGCTCGCCAACAGTGGCGCGCGGCCCGTGCCCATGGAGCTCGATCCCTCGGGGGTCTACTCGCCCGAGACCTACGAGCGCGCGGTGCAGCACGTGCAGGAGCTGTATCGCTCGGAGGGCTTCCTCACGGCGCAGGTCGGTCCGGTGCAGGTGCTGCGCCGGCGCTGCGATCCGCGCTCGCCGCCGGGCGTGTGCCGCCCGCTGCGCTCCGAGCCGCCGGCCGACATCTGCACCTACGACGCCGCGGGCCTGCCGTTGCCGGTGACCTCGCTGGAGCAGGGCGGCGCCTGCGTGCCCGACCCCGCGCGCAACATCCTGTGCGAGTCACGGGTGTGGCTGCGCATCCCGGTGAAGCTCGGTCCGCGCACCCAGCTCTGGGACCTCGCCTTCACCGGCGTGCACGCGCTGCCGCTCCCGGCGCTGGCCGAAGCCGCCGACGTGAAGCTCGGATCGTGGGTCAGCACGGTGAAGATCGACGAGGCCCGGCGCCGCGTCGCCGACGCCTACAAGGAGGCGGGCTACGCGTTCGTCGACGTGAAGTACGCGCTCGAGCAGTCGCCCGATCGCACGCGCGCGCGCGTGCGCTTCGTGGTCTCGGAGGGCGAACAGGTGTTCGTGCGGTCGTTCGTGATCCGCGGCAACGTCTACACCAAGGCGAGCACCATCGAGCGCCGCATCGCGCTCACCGTGGGGCAGCCCTACCGCGCGAGCGAGATCCGCAAGACCGAGGAGCGCATCGCGACGCTCGGGGCGTTCGCGAGCGTCGAGGTCGCCCTCGAGAACCCCTACGTCCCGCAGCGCAAGAAGGTGGTGGTCATCACCGTGGTGGAGCGCCCCCGGCAGTACACCGAGGTCGCGCCCGGCTTCACCACGGGGGAAGGCTTCCGCCTCGCCACCGAGTACGGCCATCGCAACCTGTGGGGCAACGCCGTGCAGCTCACGCTGCGCCTGCAGCTCGCGTACATCCCCACACCGCTCATCATCGATCCCACGGCCCGCGACAACTACCGCGACCTCGCGCTCATCGCCCGGCTCGGCATGCGCGCCACGGGGTCGATCGTGTTCCCCGAGGTAGGCCTCGGCCCGCTGGTGCGCACCGGCGTCGACGCCATCCTGGTCCACGATCTCCAGCGCGACTTCTTCATCACGAAGCTCGCCGCGGTGCCCAACGTCAACTGGCGGCCGGTCAACGGGTTCCAGATCTCGCTGTTCCAGAGCTTCGAGTTCAACAACAGCCGCATCTTCGGCTCGCAGTCGATCGTCGAGTACCTGCAGTCGCTCCAGCGCCAGAACTTCAACACCGCCGATCTCCAGCGCACGCTGCTCGTCCCCGACGGCGAGAGCTACGTGTTCGCGCAGCGCCTCCTGGTGAGCTGGGACCGCCGCGACAACGCGTTCAACGCGACCAAGGGCACCTACGTGGTCAGCGGTGTCGAGCACGTCGATGCCTACCCGCTCGGCTCGCGTGACGCGGCCACCGATCGCGCCCGCACCGAGAGCCACTTCTTCAAGCTGACGCAGACCTTCGGCGGCTACGTCTGCCTGACCCGCTGCGGCGCCCGCACCCGGGAAACGTCGACCAAGGCGAGCATCCGCATCGCCGCGCTGACCCGGCTCGGCGCCAACGTGCAGATTACACCGACCTCCGCGACCTATCCCGATCGGCTCTTCTTCATGGGCGGCGTCGACTCGATGCGCGGCTGGAACCTCAACAGCTTCGTGCCCCAAGACGACGTCGACCGCATCTTCAAGGCCAAGGATCTGCCCGACACCGTCCTCGACCCCGCGACCGGCGAGCAGATCGCGAATACCGGCAAGTTCACCGCCGATACCAAGCCGATCCGCGGCGGGAATTTCATGGTCAACGAGCGCATCGAGCTGCGCGTCCCTGTCACCGGACCGGTGGAGACGGTGCTCTTCGTCGACATGGGCAACCTGTGGACCGACCCCACGTATCCTTTCACGAAGGGTGCATTTCCGATCCGCGCTGCGGCGGGGAGCGGCATCCGCGTGCAGACGCCGGTCGGACCGCTGGCGGTCGACTACGGCATCAACGTGACCCGCGTGAAGAGCTACGAGGACTTCGGCGCGATCAACTTCGCCATCGGCCTCTTCTGACCGCGCCGCGAGCGCGTGCGGCGCTTCGCTGCAGGCCGCCCCGCGAGCGACACGCTAGCGTGCGCAGATGGCTCCCACGCGCAGCGACGCCCTCGTGTTCTTCGGCGCGACCGGTGATCTCGCCTTCAAGCAGATCTTCCCGGCGCTGCATGCCCTGGTGAAGGCGGGCCGCCTCGATCTCAAGATCGTGGCCATCGGGCGCAAGGACCTGGGCGTCGACAAGATGCGGGCGCGCGCGCGGCAGAGCATCGAGAAGAGCGGCACGCTCGACGAGGCGGCGTTCGCAAAGCTCTCCGCGCAGCTCGACTACGTCGCGGTCGACTACGACGAACCGAAGACGTTCGACGGCATCCGCAAGGCGGTAGGCGACGCGAAGCACGTGCTCGCCTACGTCGCGCTCCCGCCCGAGGTCTTCGAGAAGGTGGCCGCGAACCTCGCCCGGGCGGGCCTCGCGGAGGGCGGGCGGCTCGCGCTCGAGAAGCCGTTTGGTCACGACGAAACGTCGGCGAAGGCGCTGAGCAACGCGCTGCAGGCGTTCTACCCCGAGGAGTCGATCTTCCGGCTCGACCACTTCCTCGGCAAGGAGCAGGTCGAGAGCATCGTCTACTTTCGCGCCGCGAACCCGCTGGTGGAGACGATGCTCCGTCGCGAGCACGTCGAGAGCGTGCAGATCACGATGGCCGAGACGTTCGGCGTCGAGGGCCGCGCCGAGTTCTACGACGGCGTCGGCGCCGTGCGTGACGTGATCCAGAACCACCTCCTGGAGCTGGTCGCCTGCCTCGCCATGGATCTGCCCACCGAGCGCGGGCATCACCCGCTGCGGGCCGCGCGGAGCAAGCTGCTCTGCGCGGTGCAGCCGATCGCCAAGGACGACGTGGTACGCGGACAGGTCGAGGGCTATCTCGAGGAGGAGGGCGTGGCGAAGGGCTCGACCACCGAGACGTTCGCGGTGGTGCGCGTGTTCATCGACTCGCCGCGCTGGAAGGACGTGCCGTTCTTCATCCGCGCCGGGAAATCGCTGTCGGTCACCGCGACCGAGGCCATCGTCCGCTGGAAGCCCGTGCCGTGTCCGGTGCTGGAGGACGGCGAGCGTCCCGAGGCGAACCACGTGCGTTTCCGCGTGGGCCCGGAGTCGGGCATCGCGATCGGCGCGAACGTGAAGACCAACGGCGACAAGCTGACGGGGCACCCGAGCGAGCTGCTCCTGTGCAAGTCGACCGCCGGCGCGATGAAGCCGTACGAGCGCCTCCTCGGCGACGCGATCGACGGCGACTCCACGCTCTTCGCCCGTCGCGATGCGGCGGAGCAGAGCTGGCGCGTGGTGGATCCGATCGTGGGCGACGGCACCCCCGTACACCCCTATGCGAAGGGCTCGTGGGGGCCGAAGGAGGTCGAGCGGCTCACCCCCGCGGGCGGCTGGTGGAACCCTCGCTGACGCTCACCCGCGCTGGCTCTCGAGCTCCTCGAGCTCGTCTCGCTCGTCCGGCGTCGGGTCGCGCGGATCGGGCGGGTCGTGCTCGAGGAGCGGGTGCGTGTCCTCGTCCTCGCGGCCGCGGCGCTTCTTGAGGCCGAGCAGCGCGGCGGCGTCGGTCGCGTCCTTGAGCGGGGCCAGCGCGGCCTGCGCGAGGAGCTTCGCCTGGCGGCCGGCGAGGTCGACGCGCCTTGCCGCCGCCTCGAGCTCGCCGCGCAGCGCGTCGGCCTCGTCGCCTTCGGCGGGCTCCGCGATGAAGATGCCACGCCAGATCGCGAATGCCTTCCGCAGCAGCTCGAGCGCCGGTCCCACGGGCGCGTACGTCTCGTCGGCGAGCATGCGCTTCGCGTACGTCGAGGCCAGGCGCTTCTCGAAGTCGCCCCAGAACGCCTCGAATTCCTCGGGCCCGACGCGGCGCAGCGGCACGATCTTCAGCTTGTAGTAGAGCGCCTCCAGCAGCGGCGCGCGCGGGCCTCCCGCGAACGTGATCGCGGCGTGGAGATGCTCGAGCGCGTCGACCACCGCGCCCTGCACCCCGCGCGCGTGGTCGCCCTTGATCGGCTCGAGCTCGGGGAGCCGCAGCGCGCGCGTGAGGAGATCGCTGGGGATCGACTCGCTCGCGGTGGTGAGGCGGCGGCGGGCCGCGTCGATCCAGGTCTTCTCCTCGGCGAGGCCGCCCGCGTGCGCGAGCTCGGCGGCCGCGGCCTCGATGCGCGGCGCGAGCTGCAACGCCTGGGCAACCATCTCGAACGCCTCGATCAGCGACGTGGTCATGGCCCGACCGCCATACCACGATCGGCGGGGAGGGGGCGGCTCCGCTCAGAACGACTTGAGGTCGCTGATGAGGCGCTTCGAGATGACGATGCGCTGGATGTGGCCGGTGCCCTCGAAGATGTCGTAGACCTTGATGTCGCGGAACCACTTCTCGAGGAGCTGGTGCTCGCGCGCGATCGAGCCCTCGGCGCCGCAGATCTCGATGGCCTCGATGCAGGCGCGGATCGCGGCCTGCCCGGCCAGCGCCTTCGACATGCTGGCCTCCTTCGCGTTCGCAAGGCCGCTGTCCGCCATCCACGCGGCGCGCCAGGTGAGCGAGCGCGCCGCCTCCAGGCCGCGGCCCATGCGCGCGAGGCGCTCGACGATCGCCGCGTAGCGCGGGATAGGGCGCCCCAGGACGTAGTTGTCCTTCACGAACTCGCACGCGTACTCGTACGCGGCGCGGCCGATGCCGATGGCCATCGCGGCCACCAGCGGGCGCGTGTTGTCGAAGGTCTTCATGGCGGTCATGAAGCCCTCCTTCGACTGGTACTTCTCCTCGCCGCCGAGGAGGTTGTCCTCGTGCACGCGGCAGTCCTCGAGCACCAGCTCGGCGGTCTCGCTGGCGCGGAGTCCCATCTTCTCCTCGATGCGCCCCACGCTGAAGCCGGGCGTGCCCTTCTCCACCACGAACGCGCGATGGCCGGCGCGGCCGAGCGCGGGATCGACGGTGGCGAAGATGACCGTCCACACGGCGCGCGCGCCGTTCGTGATGTAGCACTTGCGACCGTTGAGGACCCAGTGGCGGCCGTCCTTGCGGCAGCTCGCGCGGATGCCCGAGACGTCGCTGCCGGCGTTGGGCTCGGTGAGGCCGTAGGCGCCCCACTTGAGCGGACCGGAGTCGAGATCCTGGAACATCCTGAAGAAGCGCTTCCTCTGCTCGGGCGTCCCGGAGCTGCGGACCGGCGGGCCGCCGAGGCCGGGGCCGGGGAGGCACAGGAGGAGGCCGCCGTCGCCCCACGCGAGCTCCTCGGAGGCGAGCACGCTGAAGAGGTTGGTGCCGGTCGGGCCGCGGCGCTTCTCGGCGTCCTTCTTCTCCTCGTCGGTCTCGTCGCCGACGCCGGAGCGCATGGCGTTCGAGCCCATGCTGGTGGCCATGCGGGCCATGTTGCGCAGGAACTCGTCGGGGATGCCGCCGGCGCGGTCCCAGGCGAGCGCCTGCGGGCGGATCACGTTCTTCGCGAGGCCGCGGATGCCTTCGCGCATCTCGAGGTGCTTCCTGCCGAGGGAGAATTCGATGGTCATGGCTTGCTCCTTCTCTTCTCTCTCAGACGAACGCGTTCTGGGTCTCGGGGGTGGGCAGCACGAGGCCGGGATCGACGGCCACTCCCAGGGCCACGGCACCGGCGAGCTGATCGGCGTGCTCGGCGGTCATCCCGCAGAGGCCGATCTGCTTCGCGTCGCGCATGAATTTCTCGACGGGGTAGTCGCGCATGAAGCCGGCGCCGCCGTGGAGCTGCACGCCGTCGTCGCCGCAGCGCATCGCGGCCTCGTGCACGAAGGCGATGGCCTGCGCGCTGCGGAGGAGGCACTCCTGCGCGTCGCCCTCGCCCTTGTCGAACGCGTCCCACGCGGCGGCGGCGCGCCAGACGAGGCCGCGGCCGGCGTCGACGTCCATCGCGCGCTCGGCGATGGTGAAGGCGATGGCCTGGAAGTGGCCGATGGGCTTGCCGAACGCCTTGCGCGTGTCGACGTACTCGCGCGTGACCTCGAAGGCGGCGCGCGAGAGGCCGACGCCGCGCGCCGCGACCACCACCGCGTGGCGCGCGAAGAAGCGCACGAGCGCGGCGCTGAAGTCGGCGCCGCCGAGGAGGCGAGCGCTCTCGGGGACGGTGACGCCGGCGAGGGCGATACCGCCGAAGCTCACCGCGTCGAGCCCGAGCGTCTCCTCGCGGGCGAGGATGCTGAGGCCTGGGGCGCCCTTGTCGACGAGGAACGCACCGACCCCGCGCCATCCCGCCGCTTCGTCGACCTGCGCGAACACCACGAAGTGATCCGCGCGATCCGCGTTGACGATGTAGGCCTTCGCGCCGTCGAGCGTCCAGCCGTCGCCGCTCTTCTTCGCGATGGTGACGAAGCCGGGGCGCTCGCGGTGCGCCTTGGCCTCGCCCCAGGCGACCGCGCCGAAGCGATCGTGACCGCCTTCGGTGGTGAACGTCGCGAGGGCGGCCTGCGCCTGCGCGGTGGTGCCGAGCTCGAGGACCGCGAAGCCGAATGCGCCGGGGCCGCCGAACGCGAACGCCGCCGCGGGATCGCCCCACGCGACCTCCTCCTCGAGGAGCACGCTGGTGGTGAGGCCGAGACCCGCGCCGCCCACCGCCTCGGGCAGCGCGACGAGGCCGAGCCCTAGCTCGAAGGCCGTCTTGCGGATCGCCTCGGGCACGCCGCGCAGCTTCTCGAGCTCCCGGATCCGGGGCCGAAGCGCGTTCTTCGCGAACTGCGCGACCGACTCCACCATGAGCTTCTGGTCCTCGGTGGGCTCGAAAGAAATCATCGGCGTACCTCTCGCAGAATGTTTTACGTGCGTAACATCTCGGCGGCAAGACGGAGTGAATGGCGATTCAGTGGTCACGTATCGCGGGGTAGAGAGTCCTGCGGGCAAGCGCGCCGCGCGTTCCTCGTCTCCTGCCTCCGTACAGAGGTTTTTCTCGTAAGGGCTGCCGTCAGCAGGCATTCACGGATGCCCCCACCCTTTCAAGGAGTGCTTCATGTCGTCTCGAAAGCTTGGATTCGCCCTTGGTCTCGCGCTGCTCGTCACCGGCTGCTTCAGCCTCACCCCTCCGGTGGCGGAGCTCCACACGCAGGCCGCGAAGGACTTCGAGTGCCCGCCGAAGTCGGGCCTCATCGACACGCGGACCGAGGCCAGGCCCGTGAACATGGGCAGCACCCAGCGCATGAGCATCCAGGGCTGCGGACACAAGGCGATCTACCACTACGACAGCGCGAACAGCATCTGGGTCCGGGAGCCCGACGCCACCAGCGCCTCGAAGTGAGAACGAGCCGCCGGAAATGCCCGACAAATGGGGTCTGGACCGCCTCTCGAAAGTTCCATCTCGCTACGGCTTGACGAATCTGGGCGGCCCTCGTAAGTTCCCGCCCCCTCGCCGCAGCCGCGGCAGATCCCAGCGAGATTTCGAGAAGCCATGTCCTCTTCGCCCCTTTCGCCCCCCACGCCCCCCACGCCCTCCACTGCAGAAAAGGCCCCGCGTACGTCTGAGACCGTCGCCAACGCGCCCGTTCGACGCAACGCGAACAAGAGCTTCCAGGCGACCACGGAGCAGGGCGAGCTCGGTCGTGTCTGGTGGGTCGTCGACGCGACCGACAAGCCGCTCGGCCGTCTCGCGAGCGAGGTCGCCACACGGCTCCGCGGCAAGCACAAGCCCACGTACACCCCGCACGTCGACACCGGTGACTTCGTCATCGTCGTGAACGCCGCCAAGGTGAAGCTCACGGGCAACAAGCTCGACAAGAAGTTCTACAACCGTCACTCCGGCATCCCCGGCGGCTTCAAGGCGACCAGCTACCGCGACCTCATGGAGGACAAGCCCACGTTCCCGGTCGAGAAGGCCGTGAAGGGCATGCTCCCGAAGAACGTCCTCGGTCGCGAGATGTTCACCAAGCTGAAGGTCTACGCGACGCCGGATCATCCGCACGTCGCCCAGAAGCCCACCGCGTTCGAGATCAAGTGAGAGCACAGAGCAAATGACCACCGCCACCACTCGCACCTACGCCACGGGCAAGCGCAAGACCGCCATCGCCCGCGTCTGGCTCTCTGCCGGCTCCGGCAAGGTCACCGTCAACGACAAGCCCGCCGATCAGTACTTCGAGCGCGAGACGTCGATCATGGTGATGAAGCAGGCCCTCGAGCTCATCGAGGCCCTCGACCAGTTCGACGTGTGGGCCACCGTCAAGGGCGGCGGTCACTCGGCGCAGGCCTCGGCGATGCGTCACGGCATCTCGCGCGCGCTCATCGCGCTCGACCCCGAGAAGCGCAGCGTCCTCAAGCGCGCCGGCTTCCTCACGCGCGACGCGCGCAAGAAGGAGCGTAAGAAGTACGGTCAGCCCGGCGCCCGCAAGCGCTTCCAGTACTCGAAGCGCTGACCGCCAAGAGCTCCGAAGCCGAGAAGGCCGCCACCCCCAACCAGGGGTGCGCGGTCTTCTACATGTCGGCTTCTCACGGGAACTGGTGGTCGTTCGAGGTGTGGACGAAGTCGTTGTACTTCTGGACCACGTCGCGGGGGCGGCCGTCGTTGCACGGGCCCATCTTGTCGGTGTCGACCTTGCCGTCGGGGGTGCGCGCCTTGGCCGGTGCGTCACGCAGGCAGCGCAGGAACTCGCGCGCCTTCTTGCGGTAGTCCTCGGCGGCGCGATTGAACTGATCGAAGTTCGACTTCGCGACCGGCCAGGCCGGGTTCGACCGCGCGTCGAGCTCGTTCTTGTGCGACAGCCCGAACGTCTGGAGCTCGTTCAGCGCGCTGTCGAGCTCGCCGAACGACGCGTTGTAGAGCGCGAAGTCGACGTTGTCGTCGTCGCCCACGGGATCACCGGCCTCGACGAGCTCGCGCGCGGTGAGCAGCACGTGCTTGCGATGGAAGCGGAATTTCTTGCCTTCTTCCCGCTCGATCCGGGCGAGCGTGCGCTGCGCCAGCGGCTTCGTGATGCCGTCGAGCGTCGAGTGCAGGTTGGAGTCGGCGCGCGAGAACGCCTTGAAGGCCGCCATCAGGCGGGGATGGACGACCTTCCCCTTCGCGAACTTGTCGCTCTGGAAGCCCTTGCTCTCGTAGTAGGGGAAGATCTCGTCGACGATCACGTCGAGCTCGGTGACGGTCCGCGCGAAGTCGCTGCCTGCAGCCTCGAGCTTTGCGTCCTTCGGCGGCAGCGCGTTCGACTTCGCGAGGGCCTGCGTGCACTTCGCCACCTTCTCGTTGGGCAGGTCGAAGAGGCCGAGCACCACCCGCTCCTTCCCCGTCGGGCCGGTCTTCGGGTTGACCCACGAGAAATACCGGGAGCGCGTCGCGTGGACGGGCGAGGAGAGCGCGTTCAGGCAGAGGATGTAGCCGTCGAGCTTGTCCTGCATCGCCTCGTCGGCGTCGTCTTGCGGCGTGCTCGCGTTGGTCGCGGTCGCGGTGGGGGCCGTGGTGCTGGTCTTGCGGCCTTTCAGGAGCTTCTTGCAGCCCAGGGTGCCGGTCATGGCGCCCAGCGTCAGAGCCCCGACAAGGGCGATCGTTCCCACCCGCATTCTCCGGAGGATAGACCTCTTCCCGAGAGCACCGGAAGTGATAAGAAATGGGCGTGATTCGCTCTCGTTCTCGTTTCGGGCGCTCCGCCCTCAAGGGCCTGCTCGCAGGCGCTGCGCTGCTGGTCGGTCTCGGTGCGAGCCGCCCGTCGGAGGCGTCGATCGTCGAGCGCATCGTCGCCGTGGTCGGCGAGCGTCCCGTCCTGCTCACCGAGCTCCGTCAGCGCGGTCGTCCTCACCTCTGGCGGATCGCGGCGACCTCGCCGAACCCGACCCAGCAAGCGGCGCAGGAGAGCGAGATGTTCCGCGAGCTCCTCAACCGCATCATCGACGAGCGGCTAGAGGAGAACGCGGCGGACAAGGCGCACATCACGGTCTCCCCCGAGGAGGTCGACAACGGCATCCGCCAGGTCGCGAGCCAGACCAACCTCCAGCCCAAGGACGTCGTCAACGAGGCGAAGAAGCAGGGCCTGACCGAGCAGGACTACCGCGATGAGATCCGTCGCCAGGTGCTCGAAGGAAAGCTGATCCAGCTGCGCGTCCGCGGTCGCGTGCGTGTGACCGATCAGGACGCGCGCGCGGCGTACGTCCACTGGCAGAAGGACATCCTCCAGCAGAACCCGGTCGACCTGAAGATCATCGTCCTCCAGATCCCGCCTGGCTCGAGCGCCGGCACCGCCGCCGCCCGCGAGACGCTCGCGCAGGAGATCGTGATCCGCGCGCGCCGCGGCGACGACTTCTGCGAGCTGGTGAAGCAGTTCAGCCAGGACCCCTCGACGGTCAACACCTGCGGCTCGCGCGGCATGGTCCCGATGAACGCGCTCTTCCCCGAGCTGCAGCAGGCGGCGACGTCGCTGAAGCCCGGCGCGACGTCGGACCCGATCCCGTTCCGCGATCCGATGGGCAACACCGCGCTGCTCGTGGTGCAGCTCGCGAGCGACAAGCCCACCATCCCTCCCTTCGACAAGGTCAAGGAGCAGATGATGGAGCGCGCCTTCGGCGAGGCGACGGAGCGCCAGCGCAAGCTGTGGCTCACGGAGCTCCGCCGCGGCGTCTACATCGACGTCCGTCTTTAGGCGGTCGAGGCGGTCGAGGCGGTCGAGGCGGTCGAGGCGTTAGAGCGCGATCACTGCCCCGTGGTCTTGACGTTGCCGTCGAGGATGTCGGCGAGGCGTGCGACCGCGCGGTTCGCCGAGGCCTTCGACGAGTAGCTCTCGCCGCGCGCGATGACCTCGCCGTTCTTCGCGACCAGGCGAAGCGCGTAGTTGCCGTTCGCGGTCTCGAAGACCTCGTAGCTCGCGGTGTCGGTCCCGTTCGCGAGCACCGAGGCGATGCCGCCGCGCGCGTTCGTGTTCGAGGCGTACCCCTGCGAGCCGAGCATGATCTCGCCGTTCGCGGCGCGGAGGTGGAAGTAGGCCTTGCCGTCCTCGCCCTCGAAGAGCTCGAAGCTCTCGCGGCGCGGCGCGCCCTGGGTCGTGTCCCGCGCGAGGCGGACCAGCGCGCGGACCGAACGAGCGCCGCGCGCGGCGTTCGACTTCGAGGCGTAGAGCTCGCTGGTGCCGATGATCTCGCCGTTGCCCGCGACCAGGTTGAAGTACCAGTCGCCGTTGGTCGCCTCGAGGACGTCGAACTTGCGCTTGTCGTTGCCGTTCGCGAGCACGGACGCGACGCCACCCTGGGCGGACGCGAGCTTCGTGTAGCCCTGCGAGCGGAGAACGCTCTCGCCGTTGCCGGCGGTGAGGTTGAAGTAGTAGCGGCTGTCGAGACCCTGGAAGGTGTCGAAGAAGGCGCTCTTGGAGACGATATCGGAGGTGGTCTCCTCGGTGTCGACGCCGTCTCCTGCCTGCTCGGTGGGGGCCACGCAAGCAATGGTGGACAGGGACATGGCGACGATCGCGGCAAGCGCGCTGATGTGGCGGATCATGATCTTCGGGCTCCAGACTTCCTTTCTCTGATTCCGGCGCCACGCGGAGAGCCTGAACGGCTCGCCGTGCGGTGGGGCCTCCGAGCGCTCGCTCGGACACCGTTCGCGCGAGGGCTTGCTTCAGCCACCCGCCACGCAAGGAGCCTTCTAGCATCACTCGGTGTGCGTGCAAGTAGTTTCTTGTCCCCAGGTTGCCTCCATGTCGGCCACGAACGAACCTGGGTTTTGCGGGCAAATCGCGCGGAAACGCAGTAGACCGCGACCATGCGTCGCTTCCTCCCCGTCGTCGCCTTTGCCCTCCTCGTGTCTGCCTGCGGAGGCGCCGGGGCGAAGCCCGAGGTCGCCAAGAAGCAGAGCGTGCTCGCCTCGCTCGCCGAACCGAAGGCGAAGAAGGAGCCGCCGCGCGCCGACCCGTCGCTGCTCGCGCGCAACGTCCTCTTCTCGAACCCCGATCGCGCGATGCCGACCATCAGCCCCGACGGCAAGCACCTCGCGTGGCTCTCGAGCGTCGAGGGCGTGCTCAACGTCTGGGTCGCGCCCGTCGCCGAGCTCGCGAAGGCCAAGCCGGTCACGCAGGACAAGAAGCGCGGCATCCGCTCCTACCGCTGGGCGTTCACCAACGAGCACATCCTGTATTCGCAGGACAAGGACGGCGACGAGAACTGGCACCTCCACGCGGTCGACCTCAAGACCACGACCGACAAGGACCTCACGCCCATCGACGGCGCGCAGGCCCGCATCGAGGCCATCAGCTACAAGATCCCGGGCGAGGTGCTGGTCGGCCTCAACGATCGCGACAAGAAGTTCCACGATCTGCACCGCGTGACCATCGCCACCGGCGCGAAGAAGCTCGTGCAGAAGAACGAGGGCTTCGGCTCCTTCTCCGTCGACGACGACTACAAGGTCCGGATCGCCATGCGTCCCGAGAAGGACGGCAGCACCACCATGATGGAGCCCGACGGCAAGGGCGGCTTCAAGGAGCTCTCGAAGATCCCCCTCGCCGACACGCTCGGCACCGAGGTCGCGGGCTTCGACAAGACCGGCACCAAGGCCTTCATGGTCGACAGCCGCGACGGCGACACCGCGGCGTTCGTCGAGCTCGATCTCACGACCAAGAAGACCAAGGTGATCCTCACCGACGGCCAGGCCGACGTGAACGACATCATCCAGCACCCCACCGATCGGCGCGTGCAGGCGGTGCTCGCGAGCTACGACCACCTGCGCTGGCACATCGTCGACCCCGCCATCCGCCCCGACCTCGAGGCCATCCAGGCCGCCGCGCCCGGCGACATCCACCTCCTCAGCCGCACCCTCGACGACGCGAAGTGGATCGTCTCCTCGGTGGTCAGTAGCGCGCCGATGAAGTTCTGGGTCTACGACCGCGCGAAGAAGAAGCTCGACTACCTCTTCGCGAACGTGAAGGCCCTCGAGGACGTCAAGCTCGCGAAGACCCAGGCGGTGGTGATCAAGTCGCGCGACGGGCTCGACCTGGTCAGCTACCTCACGCTACCCGCGAGCGCCGACGCCGACGGCGACGGCAAGATCGACGCGGGCAAGGGGCCGGTCCCGATGGTCCTCACCGTCCACGGCGGCCCCTGGGCGCGCGACGACTACCGCCTCGACTCGCGCCACCAGTGGCTCTCCTCGCGCGGCTACGCGGTGCTGAGCGTGAACTACCGCGGCTCCACGGGCTTCGGGAAGAAGTTCGTCAACGCCGCCGACAAGCAGTGGTCGGCGAAGATGCACGAGGATCTCCTCGACGCGGTGGGCTGGGCGGTGGGTCAGAAGATCGCCGAGCCGAGCAAGGTCGCGATCTGGGGCGGCAGCTACGGCGGCTACTCCGCGCTGGTCGGGCTGACGTTCACGCCCGACACGTTCGCCTGCGGCGTCGACATCGTCGGGCCCTCGAACCTGGTGACGCTCCTCAACTCCATCCCGCCCTACTGGGAGTCGGAGATCGAGCAGTTCACGCGGCGCATCGGCGATCACCGCACCGAGGAGGGGAAGAAGTTCCTCCTCTCGATCTCGCCGATCTCCAAGGTCGATCAGATCAAGAAGCCGCTGCTCATCGGGCAGGGCGCCAACGATCCGCGCGTGAAGCAGGCGGAGAGCGACCAGATCGTGAAGGCGATGCAGGCCAAGAGCATCCCGGTGACGTACGTGCTCTACCCCGACGAGGGACACGGCTTCGCGCGCCCCGAGAACTGGAAGTCGTTCAACGCGGTCACCGAGATCTTCCTCGCGCAGTGCCTCGGCGGACCGTACGAGCCGATCGGCAACGACTTCAAGGGCTCGAGTCTCACCGTGCCGGCAGGCAAGGAGAACGTCACCACCCTCGCCGAGACGCTCGGCAAGTAGCCGCAGCCGCTCAGGGACGCGCGGTCTCGATCGCGGTCACCAGGTCGGCCTCGGATTTCTCGGGGCCGCCCACCCACGCCACGCTGCCCTTGCCGTCGAGGATGTACGTCACGGGCAGCTCGCGCACGCGGTAGCGCGCCGAGAGGACCTGCTGGTTGTCGTGCACCATCGGGAACGTGAGGTGGTAGGTCGCGACCAGCTCCTTGGCCTCAGCCTCGCGCTCGTCCTCGGAGATGGCGATGATCTGGATCTCGGGGTGCTTGGCGTGGAGCCTCTCGATCGCGGGGAGCGTGCGCGTGCACGGCTCGCAGTACTTCGCGACGAACTTCACCACCACCACCTTGCCCGCGGTCGCGACCTCGATGGGCGTGCCGTCGACGGCGGCGCGCTTGAAGGCGGGCGCGGGCTTGCCGAGGAGCGAGCTCGGCGTGGAGGGGGAGGGGGCCGCGGGCTTCGCGGGGCTCCCGCCGCACGCGCCGCACGCGCCGCACGCGACGCACGCGACGAGCGCCGCGGAGATCATCACCGC
>JAYTBL010000790.1:0-16528 GCA_043736975.1 Polyangiaceae bacterium | reverse complement strand
TGTTGCAGTTCGCGCGTGAGTTTGTCGCCGACGAAGGAGAACTCATGAATCGAGAAGTCGCCGCTCGTCTGGTCGCCCCGTTCTACGACGCCCTCAACCAGCCCGCCTCGACGGGCGTTGCCGCCCTCGTCGAGAGCGTCGTGAGCGCCGACTGGCGCTCCTACTCGGGTGAAGCGGCGAGCAAGGGCCGCGACGAGTTCAAGGACGTCTTCGGCGACGGGGACCGCGTCATCGTGCGGAGCGAAGCGAGCGGCACCCCGGTGACCGACTTCATGGGGGTCCCTCACGCCGGCAAGCGGTTCGCCATCATGACCATCGACATCCCTACGGTGCGCGACGGCAAGCTCATCGCCGCGAAGTGAGCCGAGCGCTCGCCCATGTGACCTTCCCGCTCGCCTTCAGCGGAACGACCGCGGGCCGTCGCGGCGCTCGCTGCGAGCTGGCCGACACGCTCCGCAGGAGCCGGCCCCTTCACGCCGCAGACGCTGGCGAAAGATGCCTCGTGAACGACGTTGCGGTGTCGTCGGGAGCCGACGCCGCGGCTTCGACGACGCGATCACGGCCTTGTTTCTTTGCGGAATAGAGCGCGGCGTCCGCGGCGCGTAGGAGCTCGTGCCCGTCCGAACCGTTATTTGCGAGTGAAGCGACTCCGATGGAGATCGAGATTGTGCGAAGCACAGCGCCTCGATGCTCGACGACCATCTTCTTCACCGCGGCGCAGAGCTCGTTCGCGCGCGCTGCACATGCGTCGCCGTCACCGTCCGGAAGCACGACCACGAACTCCTCGCCGCCGTAGCGACAGACGATGTCCTCGACGCGCACCGCCTCGCGCAAGACCCTGCCGAGTGCCTGCAGGACGGCATCACCTGCGGCGTGCCCGCACTCGTCGTTGTAGCGCTTGAAGTGATCGACGTCGATCATGAAGAGCGTGAGCGGGCGGTCGTGACGAAGACACCGCTTCACCTCGCGATCGAGGGACTCTTCGAGATACCTGCGGTTGAACAGTCCGGTCAGCGGGTCGCGGATCGACTGCAGGCGCAGTTGCTCGCGAAGCCGGGTGTTGGCCAGCGCGAGACCGACGCGCTCGCTCGTGACGATCGCGAGCTGGAGCAGCGACTTGGGGAGCTCGGGCCCAGCGTTGGCCACGTGGAGGATCCCTACCGTCTCGCCGTGGGCCATCATCGGAATGCAGGCATAGCCGCCGCTGTCCGACCGAACGTGTCGACACCGCACGCCGCCGGTCTTCGACGAGACCAGGTGGGGGCGACCACGGCGCAACGCCCAGCACTCCGTGGGGTCGAACGTCGGCTCACTCGGCGACTCGTTCCCCCACGACGCGAGCGACTCCACCAGGTTGCGGGACGAGTTCGTCACGCCCACCATCCCGTAGCCGGTCGTGAAGAGGCGCCTCGCGTAGATCGACGTCACCTCGCTCGTCTCTTCGGTCGATCGGCAGCTCTGCAGAAGCTCGCCGAACTCCTCGACGACGGTCATCTCGTTGCCGTACCGAACGAGCTCCGACGTTCGCTCGTGGAGCGCAACCTGCGCCATGACCTGGCGAGCGAGCGTGGCGAGCGCATCGCGCTGCTCCTCGGTGATCTCACGCGCCTTTTGGTCGATGACGCAGAGCGTTCCGAGCGCGTCACCCTCGGGCGTGACGAGCGGCGCACCGGCGTAGAAGCGAACGCGAGGGCCGTTGGTCACGAGAGGGTTGTCGAAGAAGCGCGGATCCTCGAGGGCATCGGGAACGACGAACACCTCATCGCTGAGAATCGCATGTGCGCAGAAGGCGACGTCGCGCGGGGTCTCCTGCGCCGTCAGGCCGACGCGCGACTTGAACCACTGCCGGTGCTCGTCCACCAAGCTGATGAGCGCGATCGGAGTTCCGCAGATGTAGGACGCCAGCTTCGTCGCGTCGTCGAACTCCGGTGAGGCGGGGGTGTCGAGCAACGCCGTGCGTCGAAGAGCCTCGATACGCCTTCGTTCGTACTTCGATAGGTCTGCGACTTTCATCGGTCCCTCGTGGCTCTGAGCGCCTACGGTTCAGAGAACGACCGGACCCGCAGGATCTTGAGCGGCAGGCCACCGGCGTCGCGCCGCTATCGGGATCTCGCGGGCGCTCACCCCGCGGTCGCCGCGAGGATGTGGGACGACGCGGCTGAATCGGCGATGAGCGCGCACGCACGGCATGGCCGGCCCAATCAACCTCGACGATCGCGGGCCGCACCATGTGCGGCCGTCACCGTCGGTCCACTAGGCTTACCGTGTGAAGAGGCTCACCAGACGCAGGAGCTGGCTCCGTCGAGGACATTGTTCTTCTCGTTCAGCTCGAGGATCTTCGCCGTCGCGTCTGCAGTGACCCGCAGGTACGTCTTGCCGGGGACGTACTTCGCGTTGAACGTGACCGATTTGGCCTCGCCTTTCGCGAAACCGAGCGGCGCCGAATCGTACGTCTGGAGCACCTGGCCCGAGCACGCCATGACCTCGAGGCGGATGGTCGACGAGTCTGCGGCGATCCACGGGTCGAGGTTCGACACGTCGACCTTCACGGCGGTCGTGCCCTGCCACTGCGCGTTGACCGGGACGAGATCGGGGCGGCTCAAGATGTTCGCCGTGCACGAATACGCATTACCGGGTGCGCCTTGCGCCTTGACGGTCGCGCCAGGCGCAAGGTCCGCGGAGAGGCGGAAGTAGCCCTTGTCGCCGCTGTTGGTGCGCCACCACACGAGGTAGTCCTTCTTCAGCATCGCTCCCGACGTGTTCTTGATGATCGGCGTCTTCGCGACGTCCTGAGAGCTCCCCGGGTTCGTGCACTGGAGATCGACGGCAGTTCCGATCTGGAGGGGTTGGCGCTCGGTCGCAGCAGCGTTCGTCTCCGGCACGAGGATCGCGCAGGCGAGGGAGAGCGAGAGCAGACCAGTGACGACAATCTTCTTCATGGCGGAGTCCTGTTCTTTCGGAGTGAGCGGGTTCGAACACCCCTCCAGCAGCTCGCGTGCCACCGCGAACACCTCATGAATCACGAGCAAACGAGCACGAACGACGCTTCGCACGGTGTGCACGCACACATTGGATGTGTTCACGAACGCCGGGCGACCCGTCAGCGTGCAACGCACCGTGCGCGTGACGGTGTACCGCGACAGTCCGTGGATCAGGCGGCGATCACGCGATCTCGCCCGGCACGCTTCGCTTCGTAGAGCGCCTGATCGGCGCGGGCGACGAGCGCTTCGAGCGTCTCGCCTTGCCGTCGCTCCGCGATGCCGCCGCTGATCCTGATCACGAAGGCGCCGCTGGGAGCAGCGATGTTCTCGCCGCCGCGGGCACGACGGATCCGCTCGACCACGGTATTGGCCGACTGCAGGGTGGTCTCGGGGAGGAGCACCACGAACTCCTCGCCGCCGTAGCGCGCCAGCACGTCGCTCGACCGGCACTCGTGCTGACAGACACGCGCGAGCATGCGGAGGGCCTCGTCGCCCACGGCGTGACCGTGGACGTCGTTGACGCGCTTGAAGTGGTCGACGTCGAGCATCGCGATGCCGGCGCTGCGACCGCGCACGTCGGCGAGCGCGAGCGCGGCTGACGCGGTCTCGAAGAAGTGGCGGCGGTTGTAGATCCCGGTGAGGCCGTCCGTCGACGCGAGCTCGCGGAGCGTGTGCTCGATCTCCTTCTGCTCGGTCAGGTCGGAGAATCCGACCATGAACACGCGAGCGTCGCGGAGGACCATCGTGCGCGCAGAGAGGAGCGCCCAGAACGTGCGACCGTCGCGGGCGCGCAGGCGAGCCGCGAAGGCGTCGACCCGGCCAGTGGTGCGCAGCGCCTCCACGAACTTCTGTCGATCGGCGGGGTTCTCGTAGAAGTCGGGCGCACGTTTGCCGACCAGCTCGTCGATGGTGGTGCCGAACATGTCGGCCGCGCGCTTGTTGCTGAAGCGGAGCATCGCGTCGTCGAGACCGGTCACGACCAGAGGCAGCGGCGCCGCCTCGAGCATCGTGCGGAGCGCCTCCTCGTTCTGGCGGAGCGAGAGCTCGGCGTCCTTCTTCTCGGTGATGTCCTGGACGCCGACCAGCACCGCGCGCTCTCCCTCGAAGAGCACGATGTTCGCGGACACGTTGCCCCAGAACTGGCGACCGGTGGAAGCCTTGAGCTCGGCGTCGAGGCCGTCGAGAACGCCGTGGGTCCGAAGGCGGTCCACCATCGTGGCGCGGTCCTCGGGCTTCACCCAGAAGTCGGCCGCTGCGACGCCGCGAATCTTCGCGACGTCGACCTGGAACATCGCGCCTGCGCGGTCGTTCGCGAGGAGGACCGTGGAGTCGGCGAGACGCGTCAGGATGAGCGCGACCGGCGATGCGGAGAAGAGCGCGCGCACGTTCTCACGTGACTCGGAGAGCTCGCGGGTGCGCTCGTGCACCAGCTTCTCGAGGTTGCCGCGCAGCGTCTCGAGCTCACGTGACTGCTCGGCATGCTCGGCGGCGCTGCTCGCCATTCCCGCCACGTCGGTGAGGGTCGCGGCGGCGAGCTCCTCCCAGGGCTGCCAGGTGCGCGACGGTCCGACGTGCTCGTGACAGATCACTCCCACCACCGCTCCGCGCACGATGATGGGCGCGTCGAGCATCGACGTGATGCCGTGGGGATCGAGGTAGTGGGTGGTGAACTCGGAGGTGCGTGGGTCGATGCGTGCGTCGTCGGCGACGATGCAGCGCTCGGTAAGCGCGGCCTCGAAGTAGCACGGCGCGTCGGCGGCACGGATCCGAGCGCCGCTCGTGTGGCTGCGCCCGGCAGCCTCGAAGATGTCGAGGCAATCGATGCGGGTGCGCTTGGCGTCGACGCGCCACACGCTGGCGCGCGCTACGCACGATGACGTGCGCCGCGGCCTCCGTGATCTCACGCAGCGCGCTCCCCAGATCACCCTTCGCGATGGACTCGGATCGCAGGAGGCCGCCGAGGGCTCCGCGCTGGAGCGCGAGGGCGTCTTGAAGGATGGTCGACCTCACCTGACCGTGCCTTGGTCAGCCCAGAAGCGTTGGAGTATGGCGGCGGTCTCGTCGCGCCGCTCGATCTGAGGATAGTGGCCAGGGCCGCGCAGCACCTCGATACGTGCATTCTTCACGCGACTGACCACGTGCTCCTGGAGGACAGCGGGCGGCAAGAACGGGTCGTCGGTGGCGACGACAAGCGTGGGGCTCGTGATCTTCGACAGCTCGGAGGCGTCGCCCCCCCGAGTGAACAGGTCGAGCGTGTGGGCTATCCATTCGGGCGCGATGGTGCCCGCGTCGTCGAGGAGCGCGCTCTTTGCGTCGGGGGTGATGACCAGGCACGCCTTGTCGACGATGCCGCCCTGCGCGTCGCGGCTACCGCCGGAGGACCGAAAGAAGCCTGCGACGTCGGGCGGGAGCGGCAGACCGCCGACCGGCACGGGGCTGAGGAGCGCGAGCGAACGAACCCGCGCCGGCGCCCTCGCGGCGACCAGCTGCGCGATCTGGCCGCCTCCGCCCTCCGCCCTCCGCCCTCCGCCCTGCGCCCTCCGCGTCGCCCGCGGCCGCGCGCGCCGCTCTTCGTCCCCCGGGTCTTGGCCGTTTGCGCCTCGACTCGAGCCCCGTTCGCGGGGGGGGGCGGCATGGTCGGCCTCGGCGCGACGTTCTGACTCGGGTTTCGCCCTTTTGGAGAGGACCGCGGGTCGGGGATCAGGTGCGGGGTCGCGCGGGTCGTCCCAACGAACCGTCGTCAGCGCCCCTTGTGCTTGAAGAGCACATCCTTGCTTTGGGCCGGGCTGAAGTTGAAGCCAGCGCTCTTGCAGCGGAGAAGTCCCTGGACGCGATTTTCCTCGAAGAATTGGCCGGTGGTGTTGCTGGCGCATGCCTTCTTCGGGTAATCGAGCGCGCACAACTGCAGGTCATCCGTATCCGGAGATACAGGTGCCTTTCGGATTGCACCCGACCAGGACGAAGAGCCCGAGCCTTTGGATCGAGGTCGATCGCGACGGTCCCGTCTGACAACGCCTTCTTCAGCCCGATCCGCACCAGGCCGTCAGGACCATGCGTCACCTGCTCCTGCGCCACCGCGGGACGGAGGATGTATTTGAGGATAGCCTCGCGGCCCTGCTCGTCGAGACCACCCGCGCGCGTCGCCGCGTGCAGCGTGAACCCATCGAGCGCGACGCAGCGCGGCCCCTCGAACACCATGGCGCGATGCGTGAGAGGCAGCGCGCCGCGACGCCACTCGGGACCCGCCGAAGGTACTTGGTCATCCGGTCGCGCGTCCGCTCGAGCACCGCCGCCACGTCGCGCGTCGACAGGTGCGCGAGCGTGTGGAGCTCGAGCCCGCCTTGTCCGCCTTCGCTGTCCGCCTTGTCCTCAAAACACCGTCGAGGAACGTGGACGCCCCACTCTGTCCTGGCGCGTCGTCGGCGCCGCGCGCTCGGTAGAACTCGAGCACCGGAAAGTCGTCGGCGAGCCCCTCGAGCGCGAAGACGCTCCGCGGGGCAAACGCCAGCGGCGCGGTCACGCTGGCCGCGCGGACCAGGCGACTTCGTCGATGGGTACAACCACGAGCATCGTCACGGCTCGCTCGGCCTATGCACACCCTACGAGGTCCACCACGGCCTCGCCGACGCCACGCTCGCACGTCGTCGTGGCACCGTCCTCGACGCCGCGTTCCTTGCCCATCCTGAGCGCTTCACACGCGGTCGTCCGGTCCCCGCCTCGCTTCGGACGGAGGTCTGGCACAACAAGCCCAATCCGGAGCTCGCAGAAGAAGACGCTGCACAGTAAATCCATCAACCGCGTGTCTCATATTCGTTGACAGGTTCCGCTGCTTCCCGCAAGTACTGCCGACGGTCCCGATTTCGAGGAGGACTCATGACGCTGTTGAAGGTTCTGACGGTCGCCATCACGGGCATCGACGATGCCACGTTCGTTGTGACGCTGTCCTAGGCGGAAAGGTCGGTCAGCTTGTCGATCCGAGCCCTCTATCCATTCTCCTCGACGCTCGTCGCACTCCTCGTTGCCCTCGCTGCGTGCGGAGGCTCCGGGGCGAGCGACAACGCCGACCCACCGCTCCGTGACATCGGTGACGCTCGTCCGACGAATGATCCGGTTTCCGACGCTGCGGTCCCGCCGAGCGATGCGCAGGTGCCAGACGGCACGACGGACGCCAAGACCGACGCACCCACGCCTCCCGGAGCGCTTCCGACGCTGGCGGTCGGGTCGTGGGCCGATCATACCTGCGCGATCTTCGAGACGGGCGAGGCGAAGTGCTGGGGGTACAACGGTGACGGCGAGCTCGGTCTCGGTGACGTCGACAACCGCGGCGACGGGCCCGGCGAGATGGGAACCGCGCTGCCGGTCGTTGCGGTCGGTCCCGGCCGAACGGTGCGCCGCATCGCGCTCAGCGGGGCCGCGACGTGCGCGGTGCTCGACGATCAAAGCCTCAAATGCTGGGGCAACAACGCGTATGGCCAGCTCGGTCTGGGCGATGGCTTGCCGCGTGGAGTCGCGGCGAACCAGATGGGCGCGAGCCTTCCAGCCGTCGATCTCGGGGCTGGACGCAAGGCCGCCTCCGTCGTCGGCGGAAGCCTCCACACGTGCGCGCTCCTCGACGACGGGTCGGTCAAGTGCTGGGGCTTCAACACGAACGGACAGCTCGGACGAGGCGACAAGGTGACCCGCGGGGACCTGGCAGGCCAGATGGGGGCGAGCCTGCCCGCCATCGATCTGGGCGTTGGCAGGTCCGCCATGGCACTCGCTTCGGGGGCCTCGTTCGTGTGCGCCCTGCTCGACAACGGCTCGGTCAAGTGTTGGGGGAACAACGAAGCGTTTCAGCTCGGCGTCTCGGACGCGATCGACCGTGGCGACGACCCGGGGGAAATGGGAGACGCGCTCCCCGTCGTCAATCTGGGGCCCGGCCGCACGGCGACGTCGGTCGCCGCGGGCGGTGCCTCGGCATGCGCCATCCTCGACGACGGTCAGACGAAGTGTTGGGGCAAGAAAATCGGGGCGCAGGGCGTGCACGGGGGCGAGCTGGCGGGCGTCGACTTCGGCGTCGGCCGAACGGCGAAGCAACTCTCGATCGGCGCCGACCGCGCCTGCGCCGTGCTCGATGACGAAAGCGTCAAATGCTGGGGCCAGAACGACGTGGGCCAGCTCGGTCAGGGCCACATGTTCGTGCGTGCCGTCCCGACCGCGGTCGACCTCGGAACCAACAAGCGCGCCCGTTCGGTGTCTGCGTACGGCAGGTATACGTGCGCCGTCCTCACCGACGGCACGGTCAAATGTTGGGGCTCGGGCCGCTTGGGCCACCTCGGCTCCGGGAACGAGCAAGACCGCGGCGATGCCCCCGGAGAAATGGGCGACGCGCTGCCCGCGGTCTCTCTCCGATAAGGCCTCTCCGATGAGGCTTGCGGCGAGCTCTCAGATCAGTCGGCACTTCCCGCCGCGCACCGCCGAGGTGCATACCACCGCCATCTTGAAGAAGAGCCGCAAGGAGAGCCGCGCGCGTCTCGCCGTTTGGTTCTGGACGGAGTGCTGATCTGACGCGGCGCCCCCTACGTGAAGACACGTATAGGAACGCCCGCGCGTCCGCGCGATCCTCGGGAGGACGGATAGGGCGCACGAAGGGAGGGGAGCGAGATGACGAGAGCATCGGCGCGCGTGTCGACCAGGCCCGGAATGGGCGCGGCCAACCTGAGTACTTCTGGCTCTCGCGATGTGGTGGCACCGTCCACCTCCGAAACAACGTCACGCAGGACGCGCGCGACCGTTCGTGCGGAGCCCGTAAAGGGCGCAAGTGCGCGGGGAGAGGCCTTCCTCGTAACGCAAGCCGCGGAGGCGAGGGAGGCGCGCAATCGCGCCACGACGGCACCCGCGCTCGAGCGCGCGTCGACCTCCGGGGCACATCGCGCTGCTCTGACGACCATCCCCGCCGGCCGGCCCGCCGATGAGCCGCCGGCGACGCGGAGGCCTCGCGCGGCGGTGCGCGAGGATCGCGTTGGCGAGGCGGTAGCGCTGAGCCGCGACGGGCGCGCGCTCCTCCGCAAGGTCGTTCCACGCGTGGTGCGCTCGCAACGGGAGTGTGCCGACGCGCCGCTCGATCATCGCGAGGGCTTCCTGCTCGCGCACATCGACGGCGTGACGTCGATCGAGGGGCTGATCGACATCTGCGGATTGCCCGAACAAGACGTCCTCACCCTGATCCAGCGTCTGCGTCGCCTCCGCATCGTCACCCTCGGCTGAGCGCTCGATCGGCGATGTCGGAACGCGTCAGCGGTCGCTCGATCGAGGGGCGATACCGAGCTCGGTGATACGCAGGCGGAGGCCGCGCTGGGAGATGCCGAGGCTGCGCGCGGCCGACGGGAGATCGCCGTCGCTGCGCTCGAGGGCGGTCGCGAGCTCCTCGCGAGAGAGGTCGCTGGGACGGCGAACACCCGACTCGCGCATCCATCGGTCGAGGGTGGTGCGCGAGATGCCGAGCGCTTTCGCGAGGCGATTCTGGACGAAATCATGGCGATCCAGCAGCTCGACGAGCTCCTCGGCGCTCGGGGCCGAGCGCCGTGCGAGCGGCGGCTCGCGCGACGAATCGACGGCCGGCTCGTTCGACCCGGTCTGCGCCAGCAGGAGCGACCGATCGATCGGAGCGCCGCTGCGAAGGGCCAGCGCGACGCGTGACGCCACCTTCTGGATCTCGCGCACGTTCCGCGGCCACGGGTGACCGAGCAGCGCGCGGAAGAACGCCAGCGGGACGACCGGCGGATCGATCTTCGCCGCCCGAAACGGCGTGGGAGTCCCGTGCGGGCCGTCGGCGAGCTGTGCCGCGAGGAAGCTCACGAAGAGGCGCCCGACATCCGCACGACGTTCGCGCACGGGCGGGATGACGAGCAGCGGCGCCTCGATGCGGGCATAGAGATCCGCGCGGAAGCGACCCTCCTCGACCGCTCGCTCGAGGTTCCGATGCGTCGCCATCACGACGCGCGCCGCAAACGTCAGCTCCTCGGTTCCGCCGACGGGCCGGATACGCCGCTCCTGGAGCGCGCGCAGCAACTTCGCCTGGGCGCTCAGCGAGAGCTCGCCGATCTCGTCGAGGAAGATCGTGCCCCGCCCCGCCGCGCGGAAGAGGCCGTCACGACGCTCCGTCGCGCCGCTGAACGCGCCCTTCTCCACACCGAACAGCTCCGCCTCGACCAGCGTCTCCGGCAAGCTGGCGCAGTTCACGGGCATGAAAGGAGCGGAGCGCCCGGGCCCGAGCTCGTGGAGCGCGCGGGCCACGAGCTCCTTTCCCGTGCCACTTTCGCCGAGGACCAGAACGGAGTCGCTGCGGGCCGCGAGCGCTTCCACGCGACGGCGAAGCTCGTGCATCGCGTGGCTGCCGCCGAGGAGACCCAGCGTCGGCCCGGGTAGCGGTCCACGATCGAGGCGCAGCAGCACGCGGTCGCCGATGGCCACCAGCGTATCGGGGCCGAGGTCCTCGAGTCCCCCGACGTGGTCGCGCCCATCGGAAGAGAGCACCGCGATCTCGCGACGAGCGGCGAGCGCGCGCTGCACGCCGAACCGGCGGCCGCCCGCCCGCCATCGAACGTCGAGCTGCCGTCGGCTCACGCACGGATCGGCGAGGCTCCCCGCGCTCTCGCCGTCGTCCCTGAAGAACGCCGGGCGGTCGCGTCCGATGACGACCGGCGCATCGTTCGTCGACCCAGCCTCCGCGATCAGCGCGCGCGCGCCGACCATGCGGAGATCCGGATGAAAGACGATCTCGGCGAACGCGACCTCGGGCGCCGCCCCCGCGTCGCGCCCCGTCGGCTTCGCCGGATCGACTGTCTCGTCCTCCATCCGAGCCACACGTTACATGGTGCGAATCAGCGTCGCGTCCAGAAGAGAGCGACGAGCCGCGCACGGCTGTCGGCTTTCGCCTTTCTCAGGATGGCCCCGACATGGACTTCGATGGTACGCGGCGCAATGCCGAGGCGTCGCGCGATGCACTTGTTGCCTTCGCCCTCGGCCAGGAGCGCGAGGACCTCCGCTTCGCGCGCCGTGAGCCCCCAGCGCTCCGTCGCCTCGACGAGCTCGACGCGACCCTGGACCTCCACGTCCTCGACGGACGGTGCGACGAGCCTCGGTCCACACGCCAGCATCACGCCCATCAGGCAAGGACGGTTCCCGTCAGGGATGACGCTGCAAACCCTTGGAATCTGTTGGGCTCGGGCCGTTCTCCGCCCGCGCGAAACGGTTCACGAACGGTTCACGAGTCGAGCTACGATCATCGCTCGCCCGAATGAGCTCGATGGAGAACACCTCATCGTCCTCGCTTGCACCAGGCACCGTGCTCGGGGAGCGCTACCGCGTCGAGAGCGAGCTCGGTCGGGGTGGAATGGGGCGCGTCCTCGCCGCGTTCGACGAACGCCTCGGGCGGCCCGTCGCGATCAAGCTCCTGGATCTCGGTGGCTCGGCTGCGCCGACGAAGCGACAGCGATTTCTTCGCGAGGCGCGCGCCGCGGCGATGCTCGAATCCGAGTACGTCGTCCGCGTACACGACGCGGGGGTCTTCGAGGACGCAGGCGCGTATCTCGCGATGGAACGGCTCGAGGGCAAGGACTTGCAGAAGGTGCTCCGCGAGCGCGGGCGGTTCTCGCCGGACGAGGCGGTCGAGATCCTCGTCCAGATCTGTCGCGCCGTCGCGGCCGCTCATGCGAACGGGATCATCCACCGGGATCTCAAGCCGTCGAACGTGTTCTTGATGAACGACCTCCACCAGACCCGGATCAAGGTCCTCGATTTCGGGATCTCGAAGATCACGAACGACGAGGACGCCGGCTCCCTGACCGATACGGGGAGCGCCCTCGGCTCGCCGCGGTACATGTCGCCCGAGCAGGTGCGCGATGCGAAGCGCGTCGGGCCCGCGTCGGACATCTGGGCGCTCGGCGTCGTTCTCTACGAGCTGCTCTCGGGCACGACTCCCTTCGCCGCCGACACCGCCCCTGGCATCTTCGCGCAGATCATCGCGGATGCGCCCCGGCCGCTGCGCGAGCTCCGCGCCGATGTCCCCGTCGCGCTCGAGGTGATCTGCGCGCGGTGTCTGCAGAAGCGCGTCGAGGATCGGTATCGCGACGTCACCTCGCTCGCCTGCGCCCTTCTTTCGTTGTCGGCGCCCTTCGCCGACGGCGAGCGCGAGGCCTTCGGGACGGAGACGACGCTCGATCCGCTCGATCCGCTCGATCCCGAACGCACGCGCCCGGACGGGGTCGGTCCGAAGGCGACGTCGGCCGTCTCCAGGAACAGGGTCGTGCTCGCTGCGATCGCGGCGGCGGCGTTCGTGATGCTCGTTTCGCTCGTGGCATCGCCTCCGGCGCGGCGGATGTCGCCCAACGTCGTCGCGATGTCCGCTCGGCCGTTGTTGCGCGAGGCGTCTCGAAGCGTCGCCTCGCCCGAGCCCGAGCCCGAGCCCGAGCAGCGCATTGCGATCGAGTTGCACCCGATGCCTCGCACGGTGCACGTCGCCTCGAGCCCTCTCGCGGAGGTCGCGTCGAAGGCGGCGACCAACGGACCGAGGTCGCCGTCGACCACGACCTGCGATCCACCCTTCGTGATCGATCCGGCCACCATGACCCGACGCGTGAAGCCAGGGTGTTGAGCTATGCTCGACATCCATGAAGCGGACGAGGGCGCGGTGGTTCTTTCCGGTGGTGGCCGTGATGGCCACCCTCACGGGATGCGAAGCGATCCTCGGTCTCGACGACGAACGCGCGCGCACGCCCGACGCGGGCTCGGTCTCTCCGCCCGAGCTCGACGGCGCGGCCGCGCCCGACGCCGCCCCCGCGCTCGACGCCGGCGCGCGCCTGCCCCAGGATCCGCCGTGGGTGGTCGCGAGCCTCGGGAATCACACGTGCGCGGTCGGCCCCGATCGCCGCGCCTTTTGCTGGGGCGACAACGCGGAGGGTCAGCTCGGAAACGGCACGACCGCGGTGAGCGATCGCCCGGTCTTCGTCGCGCCCTTCGACGACGTCGTCGACGTCTCCGCCGGCTACACACATTCGTGCCTGGTGCGCGTCAACGGTGACGTCTATTGCTGGGGCAAGAACGACCGCGGCCAGCTCGGCGATGGCACCAAGATCGACCGGCGCGCGGTGGGCATGCTCGCGATGACCAATGCCCGGAAGGTCGGTGTCGCGGGCTGGCATACGTGCGCGATCACCTCCATCGGAGGAGTTCGATGCTGGGGGGACGGCTACTACGGCGCGCTCGGAGACGGCGCGTACGAACGTCGAACGCGCTACGTCGACGTGCAGGGCCTCTCCGGCGTCCGATCGCTCGCGGTGGGGGTCATGCACAACTGCGCATCGACCGACCAGGGGAAGGTCTATTGCTGGGGCCGCGCGATCTTTGGCCAGCTCGGGTACCTGGTCGACGGCGACGCGGGGAGCCCTGATCCGAGCGATCCTGGAAGCGCGCTGCCCGTGCCCGTTCCCGGACTGACCGATGTGCTCGAGGTCGCGGCCGGGGAAGATCATACGTGCGCCGTCCGCAAGAGCGGCCAGGTCGTCTGCTGGGGAAGAGGCGACTACGGCGAGCTCGGTGACGGGCAGAAGACCGGCAGTGTCGTCCCCGTCGTCCCGAGCAATCTCCCGTTCGCAGTCCACCTCGGCGCGGGCGCCTTCACCAGCTGCGGCGTCGTGGACTCGACGAGCAAGATCCAGTGCTGGGGACAGAACAACTTCGCTCAGCTCGGCAATGGGAACGCAAGCCTGGGCGATGGCCTCCCTAGCTCGCCGGTCGTCGGGCTCGCTCAGATGTTCCGGATCTCGACGGGAGAGCACTCGTGCGCGTGGCGAATGGACGGAAAGCTCTTCTGCTGGGGCCGAAATGATCTCGGTCAGGTCGGCGTCGGACGACGCACTGACGTCGAGCTGCTTCCCGTCGAGGTGACATTCCCGGTCGACGCCGGGGCCGTCTCGGTGGACCCGTGAGCGGGCGAGCGATCGCCGTCGCCGCGACGTTGTTGCTCTCGGCTTGCTCCTTCGCCGAGGCGCACGCCGACGAGCCAGCGCCGCCGTCGAGCACGACGTGCGAGACCGCCTTCGAGACGGCCGACCTGCGCCTCCGCGCAAGCGAGAGCCGTCTGCTCGAAGCGCGAGCCGCCCTCCGTGCCTGCGCGCACCCGACGTGCAAGCCGTGGATGGTCGACGATTGCAGCAAGCGACTCGCCGACGTCGAGGGACGCATTCCCTCCGTCGCGCTCAGCGCGGAGGACGCGCGCGGCACCCCTCTCCACGCTGTCCGCGTCCTCGAGGGCGAACGGGAGCTCGTCGGGCGCCTGAACGGGGTGGCCGTCGAGATGGACCCCGGCCCCCACGAGCTCGTCGCAGAGTACGACGGAACGAGGGTGGGACGGTCGGTGGTGGTCGTCGAAGGGAAGAAGGCGCAGCCGATCGTCTTCGGCTTCTCCACCGTCTCGCCGGCGTCGGGCGTCTCTTCCGCTATCGGACCGCCGCCGACGGAGGCCAAGGCCGGCTTCGTCCATCCGTGGGCGCGGCCCTTCGCGGGCGGGCTCCTCGCAGGGGCGGCGCTCGCGGCAGGGACCGGCGCCGTTCTGGGCGTGATCGCCATCGGAAGGCAGCAAGATGCGCGCTGCGACGCCGCGCGCCTCTGCGATGCCGAGCCGCTCGGCGACGCACGCAGCACGGCCCGCTCCGCCACCGTCGCGTTCGCCCTGGGCGGAGCGCTCGCCGTCGGCGCCGGCGTCACCTTCTTCGCGTTCGGTCGCACGCGCATCCAGGCGACCGCCTCGCTCGGTCGCGCCGACATCGCGACGACCTGGTAGCGGTGGTCGGGAAAGGGCGCGCGCGCGCCTCCGTACCATGGACATGTACCCAGCGTCGCCCGCTCCGTACGCGGAGCCCCAGCAGCACCTGCAGTGCGGCCCGTGCTCCCACGCGCTGAGCCAGGCAGCGGCGAACGAGCGCGCAAATGTCAGCGTGGGGAACGGCGCTTCGGGGAGGGCACCTGGTGGTCATGTACGGTCAGGCAGAAGCCACGGTGCGACGACCACTGCCCGCTCGCCCATCGCTCGGCCCTCGAAGAGGTTCATGTCGAGAGCAACGGCGAGATGACGTTGGTGGTGGGCAAGAACGCCGTGCAGCTCCGCATGGGCCCGCCGCCGTACCGTCGCAAGCTGGAGCAGGCGGTCCGCGTCGTCGCCGAGCTCGACCGCGGCGGCGCGAAGCCCGACTCGATCATGCTCGACAACGAGGCCCGCCCGGACCGCGTCGTCGTGCGCATGCGTTAGCGCCGTCGTCACGCTCGGGAAGCGCTCATCGGACGCGGTCAGCGTCTCGCTGTTCATCTGCGGGAGAGCCCCGGTGAAGAGACCGTTCCGGCGCAGCTCGCCCATCCAGGCGCGGTCGTCGAGGAGGCCTTCGTGGAGCACGGCGAGATCGCGCCCCGCTCCCTCCACGCGGACGCGGCACTCCCCTTCGATCGAAGGACGACGAGTGGAGAAACAGCGTTCGGCTTCGCCGCCGTCGGCACGGCCGATCTCACAGAGGCGAGCGAGCGCGAACGACAGCTCGTCACGTGACGGTCCGGGCCCGACACCGGCATCGCCGCGTGAGGCGTGCGGAGAACGCATGGGTGGCGCGGTACAGACGAGCGCGGCTTCGGTCGCGAGCGCGGAACGGATCGCCGCGAGCGCAGCCGTGTGGTCAGGGCGGCTTCGTTTGCACCCCGACGAAGACCCAAGGACCGCCAGCGCCAGCGCGACGACGAGGGGCGAGGACCGAACCAAGAGCGCGCTCTTGCGGTCTTGGCCCAGGCGCGCCGACTGAGTTGGCCCGAGGTTCCCGTCCTGTGCGCTCAGGGCGACGGCGTGCTCGGCTCGGCCTGCTCGGCCTGATCGAGCTTCTTCTCGACCTCTTCGACATGCGCCGCGTCCAGCTTGACCCTCATCTCGCCCAGGGCGCGGCGGGCCTCCTTCACGTTCATCGCACTTCGGTCGAGCTCGATGCAGATGAGGCACATGCGCCGCTGCCGACCTCTTTCAACCCTCGAGCGCTCGGGCATAGAGCTCGTCGACCCGAAGCGATGCCTGGAGAGCAGGCAGCTCGATGGTGCCCTCTCGGAGGTCTTCGTAATGCCAACCATGCGCCTCGCGCGTGAAGACCTCGACCCGCTGCTCCTTCTGAGAGACGAGGACGTAGTGGCGAAGAGAGGGGATGCGCTGGTAGTGCGCCCATTGGTCTCCCCGATCGTCGGACGCGGTTGTCTCCGAGAGAACCTCGACGATCATCGTCGGGTTCGTGACGGCGTCCTCGTCGTCCGTCGCGCGCGCGATGCGGCCGCAGACAACCGTGACGTCTGGATACGTCGATCGGCCCGTCGATTCGACGCGGACCCGCAGATCGCTGCTGAACGGCTCGCAGGGACGACCCGCCAGCGCCGTGGTGAGCAGGTAGATCGTTCGGGCCTGGAGGCGGGCGTGCTCTGGGGTTCCGCCTGCCATCGCGAACACTTCGCCGTTCACGTACCCGTGCTTTGTGTCGCTCGTGCGT
>JAYTBL010000789.1:0-3142 GCA_043736975.1 Polyangiaceae bacterium | reverse complement strand
GCGGGTGACACGGTTCGGGTGACTGACGCTTTGGCGCCAACGTCTTACTTCTTACCCGTGGCGCCTGCACCGCGCCTGCCCAACCATGAAGTCCTCCCTGCCCCCGCCTCTCCCTCCTCACGCCCAGCAGGGCTCCGTAGCTTCCACCCTCCGCTCGCTCGCCGCCGGCACCCAGCCCTCCGAGGTCTGGCGCACGGCGGCCTTCGCGCTTTTGCGGCTGAACCCGAAGGAGTGCGAGGCGCTGGCGCTGGTGTTCGAGGAGGAGGCGGTGAGCGACGACCTCCGTCTGCTGGTCCTCGATCTGCTCGCGGGCGCGGGCAGCTTCGAGGCGCAGGTGGTGATCCGTCGCTTGCTCGCGCTCGCGGTGGCGCGCCGTGACGGCCGCGTGTTCGCCACCTTCGTGCAGCGCCTCGGGATCGTCGAGGCGCCGGACGGCCCGACGCTCCGCTTCCTCATGAGTGTCTACGCCGAGAGCCGCAACGAGCCGCACGACATCCGCGCGGCCTGCGCGTACGCGCTGGGCGCGGCGGCGGGCCAGGCGTTCTCCTCGGGCGATCCGGACGCAGCGGTGCGCGCTTCGGACGTGCTCCGTCGTGATCTCCTCTCGGCCACGACGGTCGTCGAGAAGTGCGCGCTGGTGACGGCGCTCGGCAACGCCGGCGTGGCGAGCGACATCATGCTCGTCTCGCGCTTCACGCAGGACGCCGAGGGCGCGGTTCGCGCCGCGGCGGCGCTCGCGATGCGCAAGCTGAACGTCCCCGAGGCGCGCACGCACCTCGTGCAGCTGGTGGGCGACCGCGAGGTGAAGGTCGCGCAGAGCGCGCTCGCCGCGCTCGGCGAGCACAAGCTCGACGACGGGGAGCTCGAGCGCCTCGCGGAGCAGGTGACGGGCGGCCACACGCAGGTCGGCCTCGACATGCAGATCCTCCGACTGGTGGTGAAGCAGCGCCCGCGCCTGACCTCGGTGCCGGGCCGCGCGGGCGCGATCGAGAGCGCGCTTCGAATCCTGCTGGGGCGTGTGGAAGCGGCGGCATCAGGCGACGGCGCGACGATCACGGGCACCGGCTCGGGCGAGCGCCGCGTGGTCTTCCCCTCGCCCATCAAGTTCCCCTCGGTGACCTCGGCCTCGGGCTCGGTCCCGGCGATGATGCGCTCCGACCTCACGCCCATTCCGCCCCCGCCGCCCCCGATGCACGCGCATCCGCCGGCGCCGACCCCGCGGGTGATGAAGGCGATGAAGATGACGGCCCCGCAGACCGCGTACGTCCCGCAGCCGCCGCTGACGATGCCCGAGGAGCGCTTGGAGATCGAAGCGACGACGGTGAGCCAGGCGCCGACGGTGGTGGACCAGGCCCCGCTCGCGCAGACGATGAGGACCGCCCCCGAGCCCACGACGCTCTCCGCCATCCCGGCCCCGCCGCCGCCCGCGCCGTCCCCCTCGGGCGCCTACCGCCTGGTGAACCCAGGCGACTCGGTGGAGACGGTCCGCGCGCGCATGATCGAGATGGGCCTCGACCCCAACGCGCGAATGTCAATCATCCCGCAACCCCCGCCCCGCCGCGCCCCCAGCGAGCCCCGCCAGCAAACCCATCTCGGCCCCGAGCCCATCCTCCGCCGCAGCTGATCACTTCACGGCCGCGCCGGCGGAGACGTCGAGGCGGAGGCAGTCGTGCGCGAGCTCGACAGGTCCCTTGTAGCTTGCGCGCACCGAGGCCAGCACCTCCGGTCCCGTGCGCTCGATGTTCGGCGGCAGGTGACTGAGCACGAGACGGCGCACCTGCGCGCTCGCCGCCACCTCGCCGATGCGCTTCGGCGTCGTGTGCAGCTCGTAGAGAACGGGCGGTGAGCCCGGCGGATCGAGCACGGTGGTGTCGTAGACGAGCAGATCGGCCTGCGCCGCCAGGCGCACCAGGTTGTCGTTCTGCGACGCGAGATCTCCGGTGATGACCACGCTGCGCCGCGCGTGCTCGACGCGATAGGCGACCGCCGGCGTATCGCCGTGGTCGACCGCGATCGCGGAGACCTTGGTACCGCCCTCGGCGACGAGCTGCTTGATGGGCGAGCTCGCCTCGATGGGCAGATCGGTCACGTTGGTCCGCAGCTCGTTGCGAAAGCCGCGGAGGTAGCCGAACGCGCCCTGCTCGCCGAGCATGCGATCGACGAACGCGCTCGTGCTCGGATAGGGCCCGCGCCCCGCGGGGCCGAAGATGCGGAACGTGAGCGGCCCATCGGACCCGACGTCGCGCGACTTCACGACATCGGGAAAATCTCCCGCATGATCGATGTGCAGGTGCGTAAGCAGGATGGTGTCGAGCGCGTCCTGATCGAGCTGCAGCTCACCGAGCCGCACGAACGATCCCGACCCGGTATCGACGAGCATGCGCGGCGTTCCGTCGATCACGACCACGTAGCTCGACCCCGCGCGCCCGGCCCCGCGTGGCCCCCCGGACCCGAGCACGACGAGCTCGAGCGGCGCGCCCGACGCCGCGCGCGGCGTGCAGGCATCCGCTCGCTTCGCGAGGCCGGGCGCTGCCGCGGCCGGGAGTGGCCCCTGGTTACACCCCGCGAGCAACGCCACGAGAGGAAGGAGCGCGAGCCTGGTCATGGCGCGAACGTACCCGGACTCCATCGCGAGGGAATGCTGATCCGGAAGCGCGCATCCGTCGCGTCGCCGCATGCGCGGAGACCTGAGCGCGCGAGCGAGCGTCGCCGCCGCGCGCTCGCTCAGTGCCGCTCACACAAGATCAGCAGTCGGCGAAGGGAACGAAAGAAACGATCCTGGGGTTCTCGATCGCCGAGCCCTGCCTTCGCGAATGGCATCGCTCAAACGAAGAAAGGCGCGGTCGAAGTGAATCTTCGACCGTGCCTTGCTGGAATCAGAGCTCACCCTCCCGACGTTACCCGGCGATCAAGGAAGCGTCAGAACGTAGATGCCCGGCGCGGCGGTGCTCTTGTTCGAGTGCACGAACGACTTGCCCGACCAGACCCAATCGTTGCCAACGACATCGCTCGCCGCTGCGATCGGAGCGGCGCCGATGATGGCGTCGACGTACTTGACGGTCCAGATGCCTTGCGCGACCGCCGGAATCGAGAGAACGCCGGTGCCCGACGGCGCGCCAAAGCCGCCGAAGGTCGACGCGTC
>JAYTBL010000788.1:0-3142 GCA_043736975.1 Polyangiaceae bacterium | reverse complement strand
GATCCTCGAGGCTCGTGCGCTCGTCGACGCCGAGCATGATGTTCATCGACTGGATGGCCTGGCCGGCGCCGCCCTTGATGAGGTTGTCGGTCGCGGCGAAGCAGGCGACCACGCGCTTGCCGGGCTCGGCGCTGTCGGTCCCGACCTGCACGCCGATCTCCGCGAAGTTCGTGCCGCTGACCGCGGCCACCTCGGGCAGGCGCTTGTCGGGGAAGCGCACGAACGGCTCCTTGCCGTAGGCATCCTTGTAGAGTGCACGCACCTGCTCGGCGGTGACGGTGTCTGCGACGTGCGCGAAGCAGGTGGCGAAGATGCCGCGCGAGAGGGGCGCGCTCACCGGGACGAAGCGGATGGTGACGTCCTTGGCGCCGGCATCGCGCAGCGTCTGGTCGATCTCGGGGATGTGCTGGTGATCGAGCGGCTTGTAGGTGCGGAGGTTCACTGCGCGCACGGGGTGGTGGGTGCCGGCGCTGGGCACGACGCCGCTGCCCGACGATCCCGTGATGCCCACCACCTCGACCGCGCCCGATAGCAGGCCCGCGCGCGCGAGCGGCAAGAGCGCGAGCTCGATCGTGGTCGCGAAGCAGCCGGGCGAAGCGACGTACTTCGCCTTCTTGATGGCCTCGCGATTCAGCTCGGGCAGGCCGTAGACGAAGGTGCCGTCGGTGAGGTGCTCGGGGCAGGGATGGTCGGCGTGGTAGTACCTCTTGTAGAGCGCCGCATCGCGCAGCCGAAAATCACCCGAGAGGTCGACGACGCGCGCGCCGGTCGCCATGAGCTCTGGCATCTTGGTGGCGCTGACCTTGTGGGGGAGGCCGAGCAGGACGACGTCCATTCCTGCTGCGGCCTCGGCGGGGGTGATCCCTTCGAACTTCAGGTCGGTGATGCCCTCGAGGTTCGGGTGGGCGGCGGAGAGGGGCTCGCCGATGAAGTCGACGGACGCGACCCGAACCAGCTCCACGTGGGGGTGCAGGAGGAGCCGCCGGATCAGCTCACCGCCGCCATAACCGCTGCCGCCGATGACCGCGGCCTTGAAGCACTTCGACATCGTCGGCAGGGTAGCCCATTGCCCGACGGACGTCGTCCCGAGCGGCCATTGCCGTGTCGATGCGAAGCAGAGCCGTCGTCCTGGTCACGCTCCTCTCTCTGGCCCTGGCGGCGGGCGCCTGCGGCGGGAAGATCGCACCCGAGGGACAGGAGGGGGGCCAGGGCCGGGGCGGCAGCGGCACTGGCGCGGGCAGCGCGAGCGGGAGCGGTGCGGTCGGCGAGCCCCCGCCGGGCAGTTTCACCACGCCTGCGCCCACCGCCTCGCCCCCGCCGGGCTCGCCGGACCGGCCGGGCGCGCAGTGCCCGGCGTCACCTCCGGACGAGGGCTCGGACTGCGGCTGGCAGTACGGGATCCCGTGCGACTACAGCGTGTCGCGAAGCTCCAGCAGCTGCGCGGTGCAGTGCATCTGCGTGGGTAGCGACCGGAGCACCAACCGCTGGACCTGCTTCGACATCGGCTGTGACGAGGGCTAGGGCTTCGTGGGGGCGATGGTCCGCATGATCCAGTCGAAGAGCGGCACGGTCACGTTGAAGTTCCACTTCTGCATGAGCCGCGGATCGTGGTGCTTGGCGTGGTGCGCGCGCATCACCTTGATGAACGCGAGGCGGCCGATGAAGCTGTTCGCGGGCGCGTGGTAGCAGAGGTGCAGCACCTCGTACGTCACCATGTAGAGGCTCGCGGTGAGCAGGAAGAGCCAGCCCGCCGAGCCCGACCAGACCTTGCTCACCATGATGGCGAGCGGCGCCGCGGCCAGCACGATCCCCATCACGCCCGCCGCGGGGATGAGCACGAGGCGGAACTCCTTCGTGGAGCGCAGCGCCATGTCCTCCTCGACGTAGACCATGTGATGCATCGGCGTGTGCTTGTCGTAGATGACTTGGAACGGCCAGCGGCGCTTGTGCAGAACGTGCTTGTGGACGCGCCACTCGAAGAAGTTCGCAAGGAGGAGGACCGCCGGCACCACCAGCCAGTCGGTGGCGCGCGCGCTGCCGAGCCGCAGCAGCTGCACGGTGCTCACGAGGAGCACGGTGAGGCCGATCCCGGTGGTCGCGGCGAGGTGGCCCCAGGGCAGGTACCACCACGGGATGTCCGCGGTGGCCTGCTTGCGGACGCGATCGCGGCGCTGCTCGGTGAGGCGCCCGGCGGAGGCCTCGCGGACGACCACTTTGTCGTCTTCATGGGGGGCAGGGGGGGCAGGGCGGGTGCTCGGGAACTGACTCGTCGGTAGCGTGGCCATGGTTTCGCTCCGTTCCTGTAGATACTATACGTTCTGTTTTTACAGAACGCACGCACAAAAGGCGTAAGCTGCCGCGATGGCGACGTGGCTGGCGGAGCAGGGCAAGGCGATGGAGCAGGCGCTCGCCGAGCTCGTCGAGATCAACTCGTTCACCGAGAACCTCGAGGGCGGGCGCAAGGTCGGCGCGATCCTCGAGGAGCTGTTCGCGATCGAGGGGCTCGCGTCGCAGCGCGTCGCCAGCACGAAGTTCGCAGACCATCTCGTGGTGACCTCAGCGTGGAGCACGACCGGCCAGTCGCCCATCGCGCTGGTCGGCCACCTCGACACCGTGTTCCCGCCCGGGCTCTTCGAGGGCTACCGGCGCGACGGCGATCTCGCGCGCGGCCCCGGCGTGCTCGACATGAAGGGCGGCCTGGTGGTCGTGGCGTGGGCGCTGAAGGCGCTCGCCGAGGAGGGGAAGCTCGAGCAGCTCCCGGGCCTCCGCCTCGTGATCGTGGCCGACGAGGAGGTCGGCTCGCCCGAGGGCCAGAAGGTGATTCGGGACGCTATCGCGGGGGCGCGCGGCGCGCTGGTCTTCGAGGCGGGCCGCAAGAACGACCTCGTGATCACGAGACGCAAAGGCACCGGCGCGGTCACGGCGGTCGCGCACGGCAAGGCCGCGCACGCGGGCATCGCCCACAAGGAAGGCGCGAACGCGCTGTGGGCGCTCGCCAAGCTGATCGACCGCGCGCAGGGCCTGACGGACTACGCGCGGGGCGTCACCGTGAACGTCGGCAAGGTCACCGGCGGCTCGAGCAAGAACACCGTGCCCGATCGCGCCGAGGCGCTCATCGACCTGCGCTTCGAGACGCGCGCCG
>JAYTBL010000787.1:0-3143 GCA_043736975.1 Polyangiaceae bacterium | reverse complement strand
TGCTCCTCGTCCTGTCGGTGATCTCGATCGCGACGATGGTTGAGCGCTGGGTCTTCTTCGCACGACGGAGCGTCGATCTCGAAGCGCTTCGCGCCAAGCTAGTCACGCGCCTCGACGAGGTGGACCTGGAGGGCGTCGACAAGCTCCTCGCTGCGGACCGATCGCTCCAGGCGCGCCTGGTGCGCGAGGCGCTGCGCTGGCTGCACGGCGGCCCGGAGGCGATGGCCGACGCCGTCGAGGCCGAGCTGGCGCGGGTGCGTACCGAGCTCGAGAAGGGATCGAACCTCCTTGGCACGCTGGGCAACAACGCACCATTCATCGGGCTCTTCGGCACGGTGCTCGGCGTCATCATCGCCTTCCATTCGCTCGGGCAGTCCGGCGGCAACGCAAACGCGATGGGCGGCGTGATGGGCGGCATCGCCGAGGCGCTGGTCGCCACGGGCGTCGGTCTCTTCGTCGCGCTCCCCGCGGTCGTGGGTTACAACCTGATCCAGCGACGCATCGGCCAGATCGAGACGGATGCCGCGGCGCTGGTCAAGCTCGTCAGCGCGTACGCGAAGGCCACCCCCCGGATCCTCGAGAGCGCGCGCGCGCGGCACGCGACCCGCCGGCAGCCCCAGCTTTCGCTCGTGGCGGATGGTGCCGAGGCGCCCTCGGGCGCTCGGATCGCGGTCGGCGAAGGGGAGGGCTGAGCCATGGCGTTCGTCCAGATGGGCCGCGGCGGGGCACGCGGCGGGATCGTGGGCATCAACGTGACGCCGTTCGTCGACATCGCGCTCGTGCTCCTCGTGATCATGATGGTGTCGTCGACGTACATCGTGTCGCAAGCTCTCAAGGTCGAGCTCCCGAGGACGGCGACGTCGGACGAGCGGGTGGCGCGCACGCATGTGGTGACCATCGCCAAGGACGGCGGCCTCTTCTACAACGACGCGCCGGTCCAGGTGAAGGAGCTCGAGGCGAAGCTGAAGGCGGCGCGGGGCGCCGAGGAGGTGAACCTCGTGATCAGCGCGGACGAGGGCGCGCTGCACGGGCGGGTCGTGGAGATCATCGACACTGCCAAGCTCGCGGGCGTCACCAAGTTCGCCATCAACGTGCAGCGCTCGAAGTAGCAGGCCTCGCGATGTCGTTTCGATGGGCGCTCATAGGCGGGAGTCTCCTCGCCCACGGCGGGCTGGTGGTGGCCCTCGGCGGGATCCGTACGCCCGTTGCGATCGAAGCGACCTCCATCGAGGTCACGGAGTCGAAGCGACAGCCGCCCCCCGCCGCGCAGGTCGAGCCGCCACCGCCTCCGCCTCCCGTCGACGAACCGCCGCAGCGACCTCGCAAGGCGAAGGCCGCCGACGCACCGCCTCCGCCCGAGGCGCCGCCCACCGCCACGCAGCCGCAGGCGCTGGGAAATCTGCCCGACTTCGGCCTGGAGCTGAGCGGCGGCGGAGGTCAGGGAGGGATCAAAGTTCTGGCGCCCGGGCCCACCACCCGAGCTCCCGCGGCGCCCGTGGCGAAGACCTTGAGCAAGGCGGCACCCGCGAAGCCGACCGATGCCTGCGCCGACCCGCCCGCGAAGCCGAAGCTCCTGAATCTCCCCCAGCCCGTCTACACGCAGGCCGCGCGCGCGTCCGGGCTCGAGGGAAAGGTCCGCGTGCAGCTCACGGTCGACGAGTCCGGCAAGGTGGTGGACGTGCAGGCGCTCAGCAGCCTCGGGCAAGGGCTCGACGAGGCTGCGCTCGCCGCTGCCCGGGGCGCGACCTTCGAGCCTGCGATCCGCTGCGGCCGACCCAGTCGCTCCACCTTCACCATATCCATTCGCTTCTCGGCCTCGTGATCCCTCGACCGCGAACGATCGCCTTGGTGCTCGCGTCGGTGCTGATCGCGCCTCGCGCCGCGCTCGCGCAGCCTCGCGCGCCGCGCGCCGATGCCCCGCAGCCCCGCCTCACGAAGGCGCCGGAGCTGATCGCGTTCGTCGAGGCGACATATCCCAAGGAGGCGCTCGCGGGAGGCCGTCCCGCGACGGTGATCCTGCAGCTCGCGATCTCGGCGACGGGGTCGGTCGACGACGCCGCGGTGGTCAAGGGGGCGGGGCCTGACTTCGATGCGGCGGCGCTCGAGGCGGTGCGGAAGTTCAAGTTCCGTCCGGCGGAGATCGACGACAAGCCGGCGCCCGTGAAGATCACGTACCGCTACGAGTTCACGCCGAAGGTGGTCGCGCCCACCACCGGAAAGCTCAAGGGCGTGGTCCGGACGAAAGGGACCGGCGCACCGCTCGAGGGGGTCACCATCGAGATCGAGGGAGTCGGCAAGACCGTCACCAACGAGCGCGGGGAGTTCTCGTTCGAGGACGTTCCGCCTGGTGACGTGAGGGTCTCGCTCTCCGGCAAGGATCTCACGGAGCTGCGCACCCAGGAGACGGTCGAGGCCGGGCGGACGCTCGAGGCTCGCTACGACGTCGAGCTGCCGCCTCCGCCCGGAGCCGTGCCCGATGCCGACAAGGACGATCTCGAGATCGTCGTGCAGGCTCCCAGGCTCGTGAAGCAGGTGGTGAGCACGGAGGTCAGCGCCGACGAGGCGCGGCGCCTGCCCGGCACGCAGGGCGACGTGCTCAAGGTCGTCGAGAACCTGCCGGGCGTCGCGCGTGCGAGCGCCGGCTCGGGGCAGGTCGTGGTGTGGGGCGCGGCGCCTCAGGACACGCGCACCTACGTCGGCGCGGTGCGCGTCCCGATGCTCTACCACTTCGGCGGCCTCCGCTCGGTCATCCACAACGATCGCGTGAGCTCCGTCGAGCTCATTCCCGGCGGATACGGCGCCGCGTACGGGCGCGGCCTCGGTGGCCTCGTCCGCGTGACGCCCCGCGACCCCGCCAAGGACCACCTGCGCGGCAGCGCGCAGCTCGATCTGCTCGACGCCTCGGCGGCGGTGACGACGCCGATCGGCGAGCGCTTCAGCGTCGCGGTCTCGGGCCGGAAGAGCCACATCGCGGACGTCAGCCGGCTGCTACCCGACCAGAGCTTCCAGGAGTTCTTCACGCTCCCCAACTACTTCGATGGTCAGGCGCGTGTGCGCTACGACATCGCGCCGAACGAGTGGGTGGAGGTCGGTGGCCTGCTCTCGGGCGATCGTCAGTCGCGCACGCAGCCGAGTGACAACCC
>JAYTBL010000786.1:0-16560 GCA_043736975.1 Polyangiaceae bacterium | reverse complement strand
ACGTCGAGAACAAGCTCTTCGCCACCCTCGACACCACGGTCCGCGCGCTGCACCCCGAGCCCAAGCCGCGGATCCTGGTGAGCGACACCGTCGGGTTCATCAAGAAGCTGCCGCTGGATCTGGTGGCGAGCTTCAAGTCCACGCTCGACGAGGCGCTCGAGGCCTCGCACCTCCTGCACGTCGTGGACGCGTCGGATCCCTCGTGGAACGCCCAGCTCGAGGTGACCAAGGACGTGCTCACCGAGATCGGCGCGGGCGATGTCCCGTCGACGCTGGTGATGAACAAGGTCGATCGCCTGGACCCCGAGGATCTGGCGCGCCTGCAGAAGCTCGTCCCCGAGGCGTGGTTCGTCTCGGCGCACGACCCCAAGGACGTCGCGCTCACCCGCGAGCGCATCATCGGGATCTTCGAGGCGACGTACATCGAGGAGGAGCTGGTCATCCCCTACGACGCGCAGGGCATCCTGAGCGAGATGCACGACTCGGGGCGCGTGGCCGCGGAGCGCTACGAGGACACGGGCATCTTCGTCACCTACCGCGCGGAAGCGGAGACCCTCGCCCGCTTCAAGAGCAAGCTCGCGAAGTAGCGCTCAGATGTTGGCGATGGCCAGCGAGCGCCGCGGTTTTTCGTGGCCGACGCGGACGTCCAGCTTCGAGAAGGCCCGCTTGTAGGCGGCGAAGTTGCCGCCGTCGCGTACCGCCTCCAGCACCGCCAGGCCCTCGTCCGGGCCGCCCTGCGCCAGGACGTACTCGACCCACGCCCACTTCGCGCTGGTGGAGCGCACGTCGGCCCGGCCGCGCAGGCCGCGCTTCAGGCGCTCGAGGCGCTTCTCCACCACGCCGATTCCCGCGAAGCCCGCGCCGTCCATGGGCGTGTTGCGCTTCGCGCAGAACGGCGCGATCCCCAGCGCGACGGGGATGATCTTCGAGAGCTCGGTGGTAAAGCGCGCGCACTCGTCGATGTCCTCGTCGGTCTCTCCGGGGAGGCCGATCATCAGATAGAGCTTCAGCCGGTCCATCCCGTGGAGGCGCGCGAGCTCGGCGCACTTGACGAGGTTCTTCTCCTTCGCCCGGCGCTCCAGCATCTCGCGCATCTTCTCGCTCGGGCCGTCCATCGCGGTGGTGAGCGTGCGGTAGCCGGCGCGGGCGAGCGCGCCGACGAACTCGTCCTTCAGGCGATCGGGGCGCAGCGAGGAGAGCCCCACCTCACGCCCCTGATCGGTGAGCGTGTTGACGATGTCCACGATGCGCGGATGGTCGCTGACCGCCGCGCCCACCAGGCCGACGCGCTTGGCGTCCTGCGGGATGAGCTCGAGGATCCGATCCATCGAGGCCAGACGCATGCCGCCGTTGGTGGAGCGCCGCATCACGCAGTACGTGCAGCGCCGCGAGCAGCCGCGCTCGGTCTCGATCAGGAACATGTCGCTGAGGATCATGTGCGGCGAGCGGATCGCGGCGTAGGCCGGGATCATCTCGTCGGGCACCTTGGCCACCGTGGGCAGCACCGCGCCGTGGTGCTCGGGCACGAACACGTGCGGGATCTTCGCGAGCGCGGCGAGCCGATCGACGTGCGACGGAGTCGACTCGAGGACGCGCAGCACCTCGACGGTGATGAGCTCCGCCTCACCGATGATCACCGCGTCGCAAAAGGGCGCGAGGGGCAGGGGATTGGAGAACGTGAGCGGACCGCCGGCGAGGACGAACGGGTGCTCCTTCGCGTCGCGCTCCCAGCGCAGCGGCGGGATCCCCGCGGCGTCGAGCATGCGGACGAAGCCGCCGATCTCGATCTCGTAGGCGATGCTCGCGGCGACGACGGGGAACTCGTCGAGCGGGCGCAGCGACTCGACGCTCACCGGGCGCTGCTGGACCGCGAGGTTGGTCTCCGCCTCGTCATCGAGCATCACGCGCTCGCAGGCCATGCCCGAGGTCTCCATGATGGCGCGATAGATCCGCTGGTAGCCGAGCGAGCTCATCGCCGCGCCGTAGGGCGACGGGTACGTAAGCGCGACCGTGAACGGCGCCTGCTTGTCGAGACGACCGATCTCGTCCCCCAAGCGCTGCCGCATGCGCGCTTCGCGCGTGATTCGCTCGACCACCTTCAAGGGGGCTTCTTTACGGTAAAACGCTGCACTTGCAAGGCCAAGCGAGGGCGAAGGAGGGGAGAGCCCGGTCATCGACGTTCGCTCGTCTCATTCGAGTTGTTTCCTCGACGGCACGTGCGCCTCGCGCTTCCGTAAGTATAGTGACCCACCTTTCAGGATAAAAATGAAGCTTCGCCCCCTCCTCGCGCTGGTCCCGGTCCTCGTTCTCCTCAAGCTGACGGCGTGCTCCGACAACGGCGATGCGCCGGGCGGCACCGATCCCATCGGCGAGGGCGGCACCGACGGCCCCAAAACCGATGAGGACGGCGGCGACGGCGGTCCCGTCGTCGGTCCCAAGGGCAGCTGCACGGTCACCAGGCCGGGCACCGCGGGGACGCTCCTCGCGGGCCGCGTGCTCCTCCCCGACGCGCCGGTCGACGGCGAGGTCCTGATCGACGGCGCCGGGACCATCCAGTGCGCCGCCAAGAGCTGCAAGGCGACGCCCCCCTACGCGGACGCCGCCGCGTACCAAGCCGTGTACGCCGCGGCCACGGAGGTGACCTGCAAGGACTCGGTCATCTCGCCCGGCCTCATCAACCCGCACGATCACATCTCGTTCGCCAACACGCCGCCGCTGCCGCACGGCACCGAGCGCTTCGAGCACCGCCACGACTGGCGCAAGGGCATCAACGGCCACAAGAAGCTCACCACCGCCGGCACCGCTGGCGCGAACTCGATCATCGCCGCCGAGCTCCGCTTCCTGCTCAGCGGCACGACCACCACCGCGGGTGCCGGCGGCAAGGACGGCCTGATCCGCGACGTCGACTCTGCGCCCTCGATGCTCGAGGGGGTGAAGATGAAGCTGGTCGACTCCGAGACCTTCCCCCTCAAGGATTCCACCCCCCCGAACCCGTTCCCGAGCGCGAGCTCGACCTGTAGCGTTTACGCCCCCGGTCGCCGCACCGCCGCCTCGATCGCGAACTTCGACGGCTTCCTCCCGCACATCGCGGAGGGCGTGGACGATGCCGCGCACCTCGAGTTCCTCTGCCAGAGCGACGACGCGACCCCGACGTTCCAGCTGCTCGCGAAGCAGACGGCGATCATCCACGGCATCGGCGTCGACGCGCCCGACATCGCGAAGCTCCACCCCGCGCAGACAGCGCTCATCTGGTCGCCGCGCTCGAACATCGATCTGTACGGGAACACGGCGTCGGTCGTCCTCTACGACAACCTCGGCGTGCAGATCGCGCTGGGCACCGACTGGCTGCCCTCGGGCTCGATGAACATGTCGCGCGAGCTCAAGTGCGCCGACGACCTCAACACCACCTACTTCGGCAAGCACTTCACCGATCGCCAGCTCTGGCAGATGGTCACGCAGAACGCGGCTTTCTCCATCGGCGCCCAGAACGCGCTCGGCGCGCTCAAGGCCGGCTACGCCGGCGACGTATCGGTGTTCAGCACCGGCCCCGGCAAGGAGTACCGCGCGGTCATCGCGTCGACCCCCGAGGACGTCCTGCTGGTCCTCCGCGGCGGCAAGGTCCTCTACGGCGATGGCGAGCTCCTCGCGCAGAAGGGCCTCGGCGCCGACACCTGCGAGGACCTCGACGTCTGCGGCGTGAAGAAGAAGGTCTGCGCGAAGCAGGACCTCGGCACCGTCAGCCTCGCGGACCTCAAGATCGAGGCCGACAAGATCTACCCGCTGTTCTTCTGTCGCGGCATGGTGCCGACCAACGAGCCGAGCTGCGCGCCCTACCGCGGCCCCACCGCGAATGCCGCGAACGCGTCGCAGTACATCTCGGGCATCACCGCCAAGGACAAGGACGGCGACGGCGTCGAGGACGCGGTCGACAACTGCCCGACCATCTTCAACCCGATCCGCCCCATGGACGGCGACAAGCAGATCGACAGCGACGGCGACCTCATCGGCGACGCCTGCGACAAGTGCCCGCTCGCGGCCGGCGAGACCTGCACCCCGCCCAGCGGCGACGACCTCGACGACGACGGCGTCCCCAACGGCCTCGACAACTGCCCCGAGCTCGCCAACGCCGACCAGGCCGATGACGACAAGGACGGCAAGGGAAACGCGTGCGACCTCGCCTGCCCGACCAGCCCCAACCCTGGTCAGGCGCAGTGCGCGCAGCCGTTCACGGTGCAGGAGCTCCGCGATCCGAGCAACGCCCGGCATCCCGCGTCGGGCTCGGTACGCGCGCTCGTCACCGGCCTCACGGTCATCGGTCTTCGCACCGGCCCCGCCACCGCCAAGGACAAGGGCTTCTTCGCCCAGGACGCGAGCGTCGCGGCTGGCACCCCGTTCTCGGGCCTCTTCGTCAACACCGGCACGGCCGCGCCCACGGCAGCGGTGGGCAACATCGTCGAGATCGAAGGCGACTACGAGGAGCTCTTCGCCGTGACGTCGCTGAACAACGTCAAGGTGAAGGTCACCAACAACAAGACCACCCTCGACGGCATCACCGCGCAGCTCTTCTCCACCGCCGACATCTCGAACGTCGGCGCCACCCAGGGACCGAGCGCCGAGGGCTTCGAGAGCATGCTCTGCGAGGTCAACGCCGTCGCTGTGAGCAACGCGAACCCCGACGCCCCCAAGGACTTCGACGAGTTCACCGTCGCCAACGACGGGGTCACGGGCCTCCGCGTCGACGACTACCTCTTCGACGCGCTCGACAACACGTATGTGCTCACGACCCCCTTCACGAAGGTCGTCGGCGTGTGCGGCTTCACGTTCTCGAACCGCAAGATCTACCCGCGCAGCGCCTCCGACCTCGTTCCCTGACCTCGTTCCTTGGGCCTCACTGCAGGCGGTACAGCGAGCCGCCTCGCTGGCCGCCGGCGTAGAGCTCGTTCTTGAAGACCGCGAGCGGGGCGGCGCAGAGGAAGTCGCTGACCTCGAAGGGGGACTTCTTCGGCTTGGCCGGCGGTGCGCCGCCGTCGGCGGCCTCGTCGACGCGCGCGATGGCCGTGGCCGTCACGTTCGCCACGCCGTCGCTCGCGTCCACCCCCGCGGGCCCGTCGACCGCGGCGCCCGTCAGCTTGTAGAGGCCGCGCTCGGTCAGCATCACCACCGCGTCGCGGAAGCGCGTCACGTCGGTGGGGCGGCCTGCGTCGTCGGGCAGCGGGATCGCCGCCCAGTGATCACCGTCGGTCGTGACACGCGCCAGGACGCCCGTGTCGCGCGACCACGCGATCCAGTAGAGGCGCGCCGGCGTGACCTTGCTGTCGACCCACCAGCGCAGCGTGCCCGCTGCGCCGGTGCGGGTGATGCGCGTCGGGTGCGCGTCCTCGCGGCGCAAGATGGCCTCCGGCGCCGCGCCCGCGTCGCGTACCCCGGCGTCGGTCCCGCCCGTCGCCGCGCTCGGTGTAAAGTACAAGTAGTCGTTGGGCTCGCGTCCGTCGTAGTCCTGGATGCCCGCGTAGAGCCGATCGCGGAAGCGCACCATGAACGTGAGGCGCCACACGCCGTCCTTCCACGGGTACGGGTAGTCGACCTCGTAGGTCCAGCGCGTGCCGTCGTCGCTCGCGCGATGGATGGCGCCGGGGGAGGGGCCGGCCCAGGCGCGCTCCTTCGGCGGCACCGAGCCCGTCGAGGCGTAAAGGCCGCCGCGGTACTTGATGACGTCGAGCACGTGGTACGCGCGCGGCAGCACGCCGGCGCCCGCCTTGCCGTCGCCGCCCGCGAGCAGATCAGGGAACACGGGCGCGCGGTGCTGCGGGGCGCGGGCCGCGGCGAACGCGCCCGCGCGGTTCGAGACGAACACGTAGCCCTCGGTGCCCCAGTCGAGCACGCCCAGCCCGCCGTACGGCGGGTCGGCGTCGGGCACGAAGAGGCGGCCGCCGATGGCGTGGACGCGCACGAAGCCCTGGCCGGCCCCGCCGCCCTTGACCGGCTCGCCAGGCCGGTTCCAGTCGAACGCGACGCTGAAGGGCTGCTTGTCGTCGAGGCGGTACCTGGTGATCGTCGCGCCGTCGGTCCCGAGCGGCTGGTTCGCGTGCGCGGCGTAGAGCGCGTCGCCGAGCGGCGTGAGATCGCAGATGCGGGTGAGCGCGAGCGGCGCGGTTCCGACCTTGTCGAAGTGCCCGCTGGCCGGCACGGCGCCGGTGCCCGGATCCTCGGGATCGTCGTTGCCGTCCTCGTCGATCTGCGTGCGCGCCGGCGGCCCCGCCTCGCGCGCCGCCGAAGCATCGCCGCTCGGTCGATCGCTGCGCGAGCTCGCGGTCGCGGCGTCGTTGCCGCCGCCGTCACCGCTGCCCGGGGACGGCACCGTGCTGCGCGCGCACGCGGCGACGCCACCGGCGATCACCGCGACGAGAAGGCCTACCTGCAGACGGAGAAGCCGTCGAGGCTGCCGCTCAGCGTGCACGTCTTGCCGATCGCCGCGCACTCGTCGGTCGGCGCGTTGAGGTCGCAGAAGCGCACCGGGGTGAGGCCGGGAATGGGGCTCGAGTTGCAGCTCGTCGCGCACTGGGCTCCCCGGTAGCCGAGGTTCTGGTCGAAGGAGCCGCAGCAGACCTGCGTCCCCGAGCAGTCCGACTTGTCGTCGCAGCGGATCGTCGTCCCGGCGATGCACTGCCCGATCGGGTTGCCGGTCAGGCACTCGAACTGCCAGTTGCCGTCGTTGCGCTTCCCGCAGCAGAAGCCCGCGGTAGGGCAGTACTTGCCGTTGCCCGCGCCGTCCTCGCCGCAGAAGATGCCGGGGCTCACGTAGGGCGGCGGGCCCGCGTCGGTCTTGCCGCTGGAGCCGGAGCTGCCGCTCGATCCCGAGCTCCCACTGGAGCCGGAGCTGCCGCTGGAGCCGGAGCTGCCGCTGGAGCCCGAGGTGCCACTCGCGCCGGAGGTCCCGCTCGATCCGCTCGATCCGCTCGATCCGCTCGATCCGCTCGTGCCGCTCGTGCCCGACGAGCCGCTGGGGTCGGTCGCGAGGTCCGTCGTCTGCGGGGCGAAGAGATCCTGGACGCTCGCCCCGCTGCACGCGGAGATCGACGATGCGATCACGAGGATGCTCGAGGCGAGGAAAGCGGCAGCGGCGCGCGACTTCATGGCGGCTGAGTCTCACGTCACGGAGCGAAGATGTCCAACCGGTTGCGCGCATCGGGGCGACTCCTTTGTGTCTCCTGTCGACCGCGGGTTCGTGACCGTGACCGCGTTCGCGTGTTTTGCACATGTACGCGCGCGTGGGCGCCTACACCGTGCGCGGGTTCGCTTTCCGGCCCGTGCAGCGACATGCTAAGGAGTCCGACCCAGATCCGCTGGGAAAACAGATGCCGCCCTCGATGGAGCCCCCCGATCCCACTGCTGATCCCATGGCCGGCGCGCTGCCCGGCAACGTCGACCACGCGATGGACGCGCTGGAGATGGCCGCGGTCGCCGCCGAGAAGGGCCACCTCGACGAGCTCGTTCGCGTGGTCACGGCCAAGGATCTCGAGGCCGCCTTCCGCACCGACGCCCGCGCCGTGCGCGACCGCCTCGACCGCGTGGTGATGGGCGCCGATCCCGAGCTCGGCCTCGATACGCTGCTCGATGCCGGCGCGCTCCGCGTGTTCTTCCCCGAGGTCCACGCCATGGTCGGCTTCGGCGACGGCGAATGGCGCCACAAGGACGTGTGGAAGCACACCAAGCAGGTCGTCCGCCAAGCCGTGCCGCGCCTCGAGGTGCGGTGGGCTTCGCTGTTCCACGACATCGGCAAGACCAAGACGCGCTCGATCAGCCCCGACGGCAAGGTCCACTTCCTCGGTCACGCCGAGGTCGGCACGCGCATGTTCGACAAGCTCGAGCGGCGGAGCGGCTTGTTCGCGCCCGAGCCCACGCTCCGCGACACCATCCGCTTCCTCGTCCTGCACCACCTGCGCGCGAACCAGTACGACCCGAGCTGGACCGACAGCGCGGTGCGCCGCTTCGCCCGCGAGCTCGGCTGCCACCTCGATGATCTGCTGTGCCTCGCCCGCGCAGACATCACCACGAAGCGCCCCGAGAAGAAGCGCAAGGGCCTCAACCAGATCGAGGAGCTCGCGGCGCGCATCGCCCTGCTCGCCGCCGAGGACGCGAAGCAGCCGCCGTTGCCGTCAGGGATCGGTGACGTCGTGATGAAGGCGTTCGGCCTGCCCCCCTCGCGGCTGATCGGCGAGATCAAGAAGCAGCTCGAGTCGGCGGTGGAGTCCGGCGAGGTCGAGTCGCACCAGCCGGCCGAGGCCTACGTCGAGTTCATCGCCAAGGACAAGGCGCGCTTCGGGATCTGAGCCCGCGGCTCATTTCTTCCGCAATCGCTGCTCCATCGCCGCGATCGCCTTCGCGAGCGCGCCGTCGTTGAAGCACTCGTTCGCGCGATCCACGCGACGATTGCCGGTCGGCTTGTGGAGCGCGGCGATCTGCTGGAGGAGGACGAGGCTGCGCTCGTCGCCCTCCTTCTGCGCGCGCTCGAGGTGGCTCTTGAACGCGCACGAGGCGGTGCCGGAGGCGTGGAGGTCCATCGCCACCTGGAGCGGCGGGCTCATCTTCGCGCGCTCGCCCTTGGCCAGCGCTCGCTGTGCGCGCTTCGCGGCGTTCGGGTAGTCGCGTCCCGAGCGGCCGTAGGCGATGTCGTAGACGTCGTCCCAGCCGACGGTCCCCATCTGGCCCTCGAGCAGCGCGAACGCCTCGTCCGCCGCCGCCTTCTGCGGGGGCTCCTTCGCCCCTTCCTTGAGCGCGGTGTCGCGGACCTCGACGCGGAACTTCACCTCCTGAAGGAGCGCGATGTTCGGGTTCGTCTTCAGCACCAGGCCGGCCTCGCGCATCGCTTCCTTGGGACGGTCGGTGGAGCTGTAGGCGTTGAGCAGCGCGCGGTGCACGTCCTCGCGCGCGGCGGTCGCGTCGCCCAGGTCCTCGAGCTTCTTGATGCCCGAGCCGTAGTCGCCGCGATCGATCATCGCGATGGCCTCGGTGACGCGCTCGTCGGTCGAGGGGTCGCGCGCCGCGCCGCTGCCGCCTTCGGCGACGGCGACGAGGCCGGCGGCGTCGGCGGACGAGGGGTTGTCGCCCTCGCGGCCGCGGAACACGAAGACCACGGCGGTGACCAGCACCACCAGGCCGAGGACTCCGGCGCCCATCGCCAGCAACCAGCCGCGGCCGCCCAGCAGCCCCTCGACCCGCGGGGCGTCGGCGGAGGCCGGGGGCGGGCGGTTCGAGGCGAGGCCCGCGAGATCAGGCGCAGGCGTGATGCCGCTGAGGATCCCGGGGTTGGTGGCGAAGCCGCTGGCGAGCGGGGGCGCGTACCGGGCGTCGATGCGGCCGGCGCCGGCGAGCGCCGAGAGGATCTGACCGATGTTCTCGATCACGTCCTTCGCGTCGCCGATGCGCTCGCTCGCTTCCTTCGCGAGCAGACGACCGACGAGGACCTCGACCTCGAGGGGAACGTTGCAGTCCTGGCACTTCGTGAGCATCGCCGGCACGGGCGCGGTGACCTGCATGCCGAGGAGCGCGACCTTGCTCTCCGCCTCGAAGGGGCGGTGGCCGGTGAGCATCTCGTACATGATCACGCCAAGCGCGTAGAGATCGGCGCGCGCGTCGACGTTCTGGCCGAGCGCCTGCTCGGGCGCCATGTACTCGGGCGTGCCGTAGACCATGCCTGCCTGCGTGAGCACGTTCTGCGCGGGCCCCTCGCGGTCGTTGGTGCCGAGCTCGCCCATCTGGACCTTGGCGATCCCGAAGTCGAGCACCTTCACGAAGTCGGGATCGCCGTCGCGATCGACGAGCATCACGTTCTCGGGCTTGAGATCGCGGTGCACGATCTTGAGCGCGTGCGCGCGCTGGAGCGCGCCCGCCATCTGCCGCGCGATGTGCAGGCTGCGGCCGAGCTCGAGGCGGCCCTTGGCGATGACCTCACGCAGGCTCGCGCCCTCGACGAACTCGAGCGCGAGGAAGAACGAGCCGTCCTCGAGCTTGCCGAAGTCGGTGGCGGTGACGACGTGCGGGTGGTCGATGTGCGCGGCGGCCATCGCCTCGCGCTCGAAGCGCGCGACGACCTCGGGCAGGCGGGTCATCTCCGGGTGCAGCACCTTGATCGCCATGCGCTTGCGCATGAGCGTGTGCTCCGCCTGGTAGACCGCGCCCATACCGCCCTCGCCCAGGAGTCGCTCGATGAGGTAGCGATCGCTGATGGTCGAGCCGATGAGCGCCTTCGCGCCGGTTCCCTTGACCAGCGGCGGCCGCTCGCTCTTCGAGCGCACGTTCCCCGCCTGCGCCGTGGGGGTCTGCGCCGCCGCCGCAGTCCGAGGAGGCAAAGGCGTGCCTGCGCGCGGCGCGCGAGGCTTTTCGTCGGCAGGTCCACCCATTCGTGTCGTCTCTACGCTTGGAAGCTGCGGCCCCAGAAAAACCGGGAAATCGCGGCTCTGACCCTAGCACTCTTTCGGCGCCCTCGCCGGGCGCCTGGAGCCAATGCCGCGCACCGAGGGACCTGTACGAGTGAGCGCGCTGCACGACCGCTCCCACTGTGACCACTGCAATGGACAGCGAGGCTGGTACCTCGCGATCCCAGCGGGTGTGAACGGCCGTCGTGCCGCCCCACGACGACCCAGGAATCCCAGTGAATCTTGAAGGGAGCGCGCCTTGCATCCTGGGACGGTCACATGCTTCCTCCAACCGCACGCCGCTTCTCCCTGGCTTCTTCGCTCGCTTCCGGTCTCGCCGTGCTCGCGGCCGCCATCGTCGTCACCGCCAGCACGGGCTGCGGCATCCCCGTCTCCGAACAGGCCGTTCCCACCGCCTGTCCCGCCGCGTCCAACGAGCCGAACGACAGCGAAGAGACCGCCGAGGATCTCGGCGAGCTCAGCGACGAGCCGAGCTCGGGACGGGTCATCACCTCCTCGGTACACACCTCGATCGACCGCGATTGGTACCGTGTCCACGTTGCCGACCGAGGGCTCGGCGGCAATCCCGAGGTGAGCGTCCTGGTCTCGTCGGGGTTCGAGGTCACGACGTGGTTCGTCTGCGGCGACCGGCACACGGCCACCTCGGAGTGCAGCCATGGCAGCTCCGACTACGCCCGCGTGGGCGGCGTCGAGGGCTGCCGTGGAAACGCGCTCGAGGGTCCGAGCGGGGAGATCGACGTGAGCGCCGACACCATGGCCTCGTCGACCACCGACTGCAGCGGAACCAGCTCCGACGACGGGGACCTTTACATCCGCGTCGAGCGCACGGCATCCGCAGGCTCGGTCTGCACGTACGACCTCTCCATCCGCGTGAAGTAGCGCTGGAAGTCGGCGTCGCGCGTCGTGGCCTACAGGTCGAGCATGATGCCCACGGTCAGGCCGATGGCGAGGCGGTCCGCGCCGGGGGCGGCCCCCAGCGCGCCGCCCGCGGAGCGCTCGTAGGCGCTTCCCGAATGGGCGAAGCCGGCGCGCATGCCGAGCTCGGCGCAGAGCGCGTACGGCTTGCGGAACGTGTACGAGCTGCCGAGGCCGAACGGCACCTCGAAGAAATGCCCGCCCGCGCCCTCGATGAGCGCGCCCGGCCGAGCTGTGCTGCGGGCATAGACACCCTCGACCCCGAAGCCAGCGAAGAGCCAGGCCCGGACCGCGCCGCGCGGCCACGGCGACATGAGCTTCGCGCGCACGCCGCCCCAGGTGAGGTCACGCGCCGAGAGGTCCCCGTCCATGGGCGAGATGTCGTGCCCGAGATAGGCGCCCACGCGCACCAGCGGAAACAGCGCGACGTGCCCCGTGAGCTGCACCACGGGCCCGAAGCCGGCGTCGGGCCCGCCGCTGGGACGGTTCACGAGCACGCGCTTCATGATCCCGGCCTGCGCGGCGGCGTCCCAGTGGAGCTGCGCCGCAGCGGGCGGCGCGGCGAGGACGCCCGAGAGGGCGAGCAGCAGCGCGGACCAGCGAGCACGGCGCCTTGCCATCAGTGCAGGATGGTCCGGGGAGGCGTGACCAGGCTCCGGAGGCGCGCTTCGATCTGCGGGATGTCGGGCGCGTGCGGTTCGAGCTCGACCACGCGCGTGAAGTCGGCGCGGGCCACCTCGGTCGCGCCGATGCGCAGCGCCAGGGCGCCGCGCTCGCGGAGCATGCGCGCCGAGTCGGGCACGAGGGTGACGATGCGATCGACGGCGATGAACGCCCGCGCATGCTCGCCGCGCTTGGCGTAGGTCGACTGCAGGTTGGTGAGCAAGCGCACCAGCGTGGCGCGCGCGCTGGCTGGTGCGAACAGGGAGGGGTGTAGCTCGGTGCCGTCCCCCAGCGCGCGCCGCAGCAGCGCGGTGGCCGCGAGGTCGTCGACGATGCGGCCGCCCTGGAACGGGTCGATCACCACCGGCGCCTCGGATCCCTGCGCCGTCTCGTCCACGCGCACCAGGAAATGCCCGGGAAACGCGACGCCGCGCGCGTGCAGGCCCGCGGTCTTGGCCATCGCGCACCACACGATCGAGAGCGTGATGGGGATGCCGGTCTTCCGCGCGAGCACGTCCGGGAGAAGGCTGTTGCGCGGGTCGTAGTAGTCTTCGGTGTTGCCGTGGAAGCCGAGCTTCACGAAGCGCTCGCTCACCGCCGCGACCCGATCCCGCAGCGCGCCGGCCTCGGCAGACACGGGACCACCCAGCGCCTCGAGCTCGGCGAGGAGCGCGCCGACGTCGAGCGTGTCGTAGGCGTCACGCGCGACCAGCGCCGCGCCGAGCGCGAGCGCGATCTCGAGCTCGTCTTCCGGGAGCCGTGCCAGCTGCTCGAACGATACGGGCGTCACCGGCGTCACCCCCGTAGGAATGCCGTGCTTGCCGCCTCCGCGCAAGCGACTTGACGCGGACTCGGGACACCTCGATAGCGGCGGACCATGGCCCAGGCTCAGGAAAAGTCCACGACGCGCAAAGGCTTCGAGCGCTCACGCAACGTGCATCCCATCGGGATCACCGGCAAGGAGTCGCCCGCGGAGATCATCGCCACGATGTTCCCGGCGTACGTGGGGCGCCAGGAGCGCACCGCGTTCGAGCTGATGCGTCGCTCGTCGCAGGACGACGTCGCGACGTTCATGACGATGTCGGGCGCGATGACCCCGGCCGGGCTCCACCAGTCGTGCGTGATCCCGCTCATGGAGCGCGGCCTGGTCGACTGCCTCACCACCACCGGCGCGAACCTGTATCACGACGCGCACCGCCTCATCGGGCACCGCATCCGCGAGATCGATCCCAACGCCGGTGACCTCCAGTACCGCCTGGCGCGCATCATCCGCATCTACGACCTCGGCTTCTGGGAGGAGACGCTCCTCGAGACCGACAAGCTGTTCAGCGCGCTCCTGCTGAAGCCCGCGTACCAGAAGAAGATGACCACCACCGAGCTCCACTGGATGCTCGGTCGCGACGTCGCGCAGATCGAGAGCGCGCTCGGCATCCAGACCCCGTCGCTCCTCTCGACGTGCTGGCGCTACGGGATCCCGATCTTCGTCGGCGCCGTGCAGGACGGCTCGATCTTCCTCAATATCGTGAAGCTGAAGCGCCTCTACGGGGCGAAGTTCAAGCTGGAGATCGACGTCAACGACGACGTCTTCGAGATGGGCGCGATGCAGCACCACTGCTTCGGCACGCTCAAGAAGAAGATGGCGATCTGGATCCTGGGCGGCGGCGTGCCGAAGAACTACACGCTGCAGGGCGAGCCGCTGCTCGATCAGATCCTCGGCGTGCCGACGCACGGCTTCGACTTCGACGTGCAGTTCTGCGTCGACCCGGTCGACAACGGCGCGCTCAGCTCGTGCCCCGCAGGCGAGGGCCATACCTGGGGCAAGGTCTCGGCGGAGAGCGTGCAGTACGGCTCGATGTACGTGCACTGCGACGTCACCGCGGTCTTCCCCTGGCTCACGTACGCGCTGCTCACCGACGCCCGCGTGCACAAGAAGCACCGCCGCCTCTACGATGCGCGCGACGTCGCCGTGAAGAACCTCCAGCGTGAGGTGGACAAACGCAAGAAGAAGCTCCTCACGACGGTGGAGTTCGACATGCCGCGGCCGACCAAGCCGAGGGCGGAGGCGCGCGCCAAGGCCAAGCGCAAGCCGACGAAGGCCAAGAAGGTCACCGTCCGTTGAGCGGCGCGCCGTTCGCCGCGTACAGCGTGGAGGGCTGCCGGGCCCGGATCCGCCTGCGGAACGACGAGCTCAACGCGGTGCTCCGCGTGCTCGACCCGCCCCAGGCCGACGCTGCGGCGCCCGCGACCGCGCCGCTCGCCGGCGTTCCGTACGTCCTGAAGGATACCTGGGACACCGCCAACATCGTCACCACCGGCGGCTCGTGGCGGCATCGCGCGCGCGTCCCCAGCGCGTCGAGCCATGCGCACCGCGCGCTCGCCGGCGCGGGCGCGGTGCTGCTCGGGAAGTCGAACCTCTGCGATCTCGCGTTCTCGGTGGAGAGCGACAACCACCTCCGCGGCCCGGTGCGGAACCCGCACGACCTGCTGCGGACCGCGGGCGGGAGCACCGGGGGCGGCGCGGCGGCGGTGGCCGATGGCCTCGCGGCGTTCGACTGGGGCACCGACTTCGGCGGCTCGATCCGCGGGCCGGCGGCCTTCTGCGGCATCGTCGGGCTGCGGCTCTCGCATGCCGCGTGGCCGGTGGGAGCCGAGCATTTTCCGCGGATCGCGCCGTTTTTTCACGATTTCTGCGGGATGGGCCCGCTGACCAAGAACGTGCAAGGTGCACGCGTCGTCACGCACGCGGTGCGCTCCGCGCTGCGGCGGCCCGACGCCAAGCAGGTCGCGATGGACGACCGGCGCGTGGTGATCTACGCCCCCGATCGCGCGCACGAGGGCGAGTGGCCGATGTTCGCCGATGACGCCATCCGCCTCCTCGACCAAGCGGGCATCGCCTGCGCCATCACGCGCACGCTGCCGTCGGCGAGCATCGTGAACCACCTCTTCACCGAGTACCTCGCGGCGCACTTCGAGGACTTCATCGCGGGCGATGAGCTGCCCATCCGCCAGGCGATCCCGGCGGTGCTCCTCGCGCTCGCGTCGCACGGCCGCTTCGACAAGCGGGTCCACCGCAACACGGCGATGCTCTTTGCCGGAACCGCCGCGCTCTCGCTGCGCTACCGTAGCCGCGAGCGCCCCGCGCGTGCGCTCGCGAAGCTGCGCGCCGATCTCGGGGCGATCTGGGGGCGGGGCACGCTCGTCCTCACGCCCACCTGCACGACGCGCCCGCCGCGGCACGGTCGTGCCGCCTTCGCCTACCGCCTGATGACGTTCTGCAAGCTCGGTAACCTCACCGATGCCACCGGGCTCGCGCTGCCGTTCGGCAGCTACCCCGCGCGCGGACCGGAGCGGCGCTGGGGGCGCTGGTCACGCGATCCTGCGGTGAGCCCGCCCATGCCGCGCTCGCTCCAGATCCTCGGGCCGCCCGGCTCGGAAGACGCAGTGCTCGATCTCGCCGAGGTCCTCGAGCGCGCGATCGCTCACTCGTAGCCGAGCGTCGAGAGCATCTCGAACATCGCGAGGATGCTCGCCGGCGTCGCGTAGTCGAACGCGATCCCGGCGCGCGCCACGGTGCGGGTACGGCCCAGGTGGTCGACCTCGGCCGAGGGGCGCGGCGGCTGCGCCCAGGCCACGACCGCCTCGAGCACCAGCGGGTCCCACATCGTCGGGGTGGCGAGTGTCACCGAGAGGCGCTCGCCCGGATGAAGCGGCTCGTCGGTCTCGAGGCCCGCGCCCGCCAGGCTCACGTCGGTGACCACCGCCGGGCGCGCCAAGCCCGAACGCTGCGAGGTCAGCTCGACCGACATACGCACGCCCCGCCGGTCGCGCGTCCGGAAATGTGCCGCCGACGAGGCCAAGACGGCAGGAGAGTACCACCCGGCCGTCACGCGTTGGCGTTTTCCAATCCGGGTCAGGTAAGATGGGAGCCGAGCGTCGGTGGGTCACGGGGCAGGCGAGAAAAAATGAGCCAGGATACGCGCAAGGACAAACGCGCCAAAGTCGTCAGCCTCAACGTTCGCTACAAGAGCGCGACGGTCGACGAGTTCATCGAGAACCACACGCACGACGTCTCGAAGGGCGGGCTCTTCGTCAAGACGCCGACGCCGTTCCCGCCTGGCACGCTGCTCAAGTTCGAGATCCGTCTCGCGGGTGACAAGAGCGTGATCTCGGGAGTCGGTCGCGTCGTGTGGAAGCGCGAGCCCACCCAGTCCGGCGCCGAGAAGCCCGCCGGCATGGGCGTGAAGTTCATCAAGATCGATGACTCGTCGCGCGCCGTCATTGATCGCCTTGTCGCGGAGAAAGCCGACGCAGGCAGCGCGTACACATCGGAGCAGCCCGTCGACGAACCCGCGGCGGCTGCGGGGCACTCGTTGACGCTTCAAGGCCTCGTCGCTGCGGCTCCCGTCGACGCGCCTTCTTCGCCTCCGCCTTCGCCCCGTCCTTTGCCGGCGAACGTTCCTCCTGTAGGCGGTGGGACTAAGAAGGCGCTGGCGTCGGGCCTGCCCCCCGTCGCTGCACCGCAGCTTCCCGCCACCAAGCCCGCTCT
>JAYTBL010000785.1:0-7798 GCA_043736975.1 Polyangiaceae bacterium | reverse complement strand
GCCGCGGTGGCGGTGGTGGTCAGCGGCGCCGACCTGCTCGAGGTGGCGCGCGCGGTGGCGACGGCGGCGGCGCGCAGCGAGGCGAAGGTGCTGGCGATCGAGTCGGCGGTGCTGCCGCTCGACGCGCTGCGCCGCCCGGTGGTGGTCCCCGCGGAGGTGACCCCGCGCAGCGACGCGCCCGCGCCTGCACCGCCGGCTCCGGGGGGAGGCGCGTGACGCTCGTGCTCGCCCGCGTGCCTGCGCTGCGGCTCGTGCGGACGCCCCGCGCGTGGGCGCCCCTCCTGCTCTGGGCGCTCGCGGCGATCGTGATCGCGGTCGCCGCGCGGTCCACCGGCTCCGCGAGCGGCGCGAGCCACGTGATGCGCGGCTCGTTCGCGTTCCTCGTGCTGCCGCTCGTGGCCTACGCCATCGTCGGCGCGGTGGTGGGCGACGCAGGCCTGCGTCAGGGCATCCGCGGCGTCGTCGCGCTCGGCGCGGAGCCGCGGCAGGCGGCGCTCGCGTCGGTGGGCGTGGCGGTGGCCTACGCGATGGCCGCGTGCGGCGTGCTCGCGGCGCTCGTCTGCGCGCTGGCGCACGGCTCGCAGGATCCGCCGCTCGCGAGCGATCTCCTCACCTCGCTGTGGGCCTCTGCCCTCGGCGGCGGAGCCTACGCCGCCTATTTTTGCGTGGGATCGGCGATCTGGAAGGGCAAGCTGCGCGGCGCCTTCCTGGCGTTCGACTGGATCGTGGGCGGCGGCGCAGGCTTCGGCGCGCTGTTCACGCCGCGTGGCCACGTCCTCTCCCTGCTGGGCGGCCTGCCGTGCGCGGAGCTCTCGCAACGCGCGAGCTCCGCGCTGCTGGTGGTGCTGCTGCTGGCGTATGCGACGCTCGCCGTCGCGCTGACGCGCCGCGCCTGGGGGTGAAACAAACCGGTCGCCTGGCGCGTCTGGGAGCTTGTGCTAAGTGCGCCGCCCCGGTGCTCGGCTCGTTGGGAGGCGCGTCGCGCAGAGGGGGAAAGAGGCTCATGGGGATCGTCCGATCGGCGCGGTTTTGTGTTGCGGTCCTGGCGCTGGGCTGCCTCGCGGTGGGCTCCGGTTGCGCGGAAGAGCGTGATCCCATCAACCGGGTGGACCTCGGCGCGCTGCCCAAGGCGTTCTTCGTCGGCGAGCAGCTGCAGGATGCGACCGACGACCCCGAGTTCTACTTCCGCACCACCGTGGTCGACGTGGCGGCCGGCGCCGGATCGGAGGAGCTCTTCACGAGCTCCGACGCGCAGCCTACCGTCCGCATCCGCTGGGAGATCACCGAGGAGAAGCTGATCGCGCGCCTCGCCTACGAGCTGATCGACAACACCGACGGCACCGGCACCGGCGGCGGCGCGCGCAATGACGAGCCGCGCCCGGTCGCTAAGGACGGCAATCCTGCGCCCAAGGTCCCCGCGCGCACCACCACCGACGGCCAGATCGTCGCGAGCTTCGACATCAAGAAGCAGTTCGACATCCGCCGCGGCTACAACCCCGAGACTGGCGAAGAGAACAACACGATCGAGGAGAACGACGAGGATCGGCCGTGGAATCAGCGGCAGTACATCCGCGTCGACTGGTCGAAGAACCTCGTCACCACCGCGTACACCCTCGACGCGGTCTCGCAGATGGGCCTCTACGGCGGCATCAAGTGGGAGCCGGTCGCGTACCAGGTGAGCGATCCGCAGCACCCCGACGCGCCGGTCCTTGACACCGAGCGCGGCTACCTCGACATCACGCAGAAGGCCTTCGCGTCACCGCAGGTCATCCACGACCAGGAGCTCGGCTACGACTACCCGGTCTGCGAGCTGATCGGTGAGTTCCCCCGCACCAGCTGCAACCCCAGCGAGGTGAAGCTGCGCCTCGCCTTCAAGAAGGTGGTCGACACCGACTACGAGCCCAGCGATCTCGGCGGCCGCCCCATGGAGCTGTTCGGCTACTTCACGAACGATCGCTTCGGCTACGACCGGCGCTACGGCATCGTCGACGAGAAGTGGCATCGCTTCGTCTCGCGCTGGAACGTCTTCGAGAAGTCGCACGACCCCCGCAAGCTCGATTGCGCGACGCCCGAGCGCACGCCGGCGGGCGCGGACGTGCATCGCGATCTCGATCGCGACGGCACCGAGGACGAGTGCCAGGACGTCGGTCGCGGCTCACGGTGCGACGAGTTCAGCCACCTCTGCACGATGCCGTACCGCGATCGTCTGGTGAAGACGATCCCCTGGTACGTGAACCGCGACTATCCCGCAGAGCTGTTCGAGGGCGGCCAGAAGGTCGTGAATTCCTGGAGCGACGGCATCCGCGTCGGTCTCCTCGCCGGCCGTCTCGCCGAGTGTCGCCGCACCAAGGAGGCGGACTGCGAGTCGAAGCTGGGCTGGCCCGCGCGCTGGTCGGACGACTTCGTTCCGCCCGTCGGTACCGGGGCGAACGAGGTCCCGCAGGTGATGGTGCTCTGTCACAACCCCGTCGATCGCAAGGTCGACGCGGAGATCTGCGGCGAGGACGGGCTCAGCCCGCGCATGGGCGACCTCCGCTTCAACTTCTTCACCTACGTCGTCTCCGCGCAGCAACAGGGACCGTGGGGAATCATGGTCGACGCCGAGGACCCGCTCACCGGCGAGAAGATCGCGGGCAGCGTGAACCAGTGGGGCGCGACGCTCGACAAGGCCGCCGCGCAGCTCGTCGATCTCGTGGAGCTGATCAACGGCACCACGTCGCCCGAGGCCTTCATCGCCGGCAAGGACGTCTCCGACTGGGTGCAGGCGAACTCGCCGGGCGGGCCGACCGAGAAGCCGGCGGCCATGAGCGCCGCCGAGCTCGCGCAGCGCCTGGGCGCGTTCGATCCCAGCGCCATGAGCCCGTTCGCCACCGGCGTCCCGAAGCCGCGCACCGGCCCCAAGGCGCTCCAGCTCCGCGAGCGCATGAAGGCGCTCGAGGCTGCCGGCAAGCTCGGACCGGGCAACCCCGCGCTGATGCAGCGCCTCGGCAAGCTGCGCGGCAGTGACCTCGAGGCGAAGATGATCACCCCCGAGGTCGCGCAGTACGCTGGCTATGACCCCAGGGCCCCTGCCACCAAGACCACCATCGAGCGCGCTTCGCCGTTCACGCGTTCGTCGCCGATGATGCGCCGCGCGCTGTCGCACCGCGCGCTGGTGGGGCGCGCGCGCCGGCATGCATGCCGAACGGAAGCGCCCGACAGCGACCACCTCGCCAGCCTCGCTCGCAAGGCGCAGAAGCTGTTCGGTACCGTCGATCCTTCCCAGCGCGGCGACGCGGCGAAGGTGAAGGACCATCGCGACGCGATCTTCCAGTGGGCGCGCAGGGAGTACGCGATCGGCGTCTACTCGCACGAGTTCGGGCACTCGATGGGTCTGCGCCACAACTTCGCGGGCACGTTCGACTCGCTGAACTACGACACGCGCTACTGGCAGCTCCGCACCAAGGACGGCACCGTCACCAAGGCCTGCGCCGCCGGCACCACCGACGGCAACGGCTGCATCGGCCCGCGCTACGCCGATCCCCTCACCGACGACGAGATCAACGGCGGCATCGGCGGCTTCGCGACCTCGAGCGTCATGGACTACCCGGGCGACCAGTCGCTCGACATGTACGTGATGGGCAAGTACGACCGCGCCGCGCTGCGCTTCGGCTACGGCGGCACCGTCGACGTGTGGGCGGCGAAGGACATGAGCGTCACCGGCAGCGGCGCCGGCCAGACCAAGGCGTTCGAGGCAGTCGGCCTCGCCGATCCGCCCGGCCTCTTCGGCGTCCGCTACTTCCCGCAGCCGGGCGGACAGCCGGACAAGTTCCTCCACTACTCGCAGTACGCGCAGGAGTTCGGGCTGCTCGAGGGCTGCCGCGCCGACCCCCAGTCGGTCATCGGCACCACGTGCCTCGGCGCGCCGCTCGACGTCGTCGACTACCGAGACATGAAGGACTTCGCGCCCGTCGCCGAGTACGCGGCGTTCGCGAGCAACGCGTCCGCGGTCGACGGGCAGGGTCGCGTTCGCCGCGGGTACATGTTCTCGTCCGACGAGTTCGCGGACACCGGCAACGTTCCCTCGTTCCGCTACGACGCGGGCGCGGATCCCTACGAGCAGGTGAAGTTCCTCGAGACCGCCTACGAGAACCGTTACGTCCTCGACTCGTTCCGTCGCGGCCGCACGATGTTCAACTCCGAGGGCGTCGTCTCGCGGGTGCAGGGGCACTACCTCGACACCATCCAGCTGCTGGCGAAGACCTTCGCCTTCGCGATGGTGCTCGAGGTCGACAACCCGTCGAAGCCCACCGCCGCGCTCCTCGGCGACGGGCAGTACGGCCCGCTCTCCGTCTCGGCGAGCGTGGGCTTCGATCTCTTCACGCGCATGCTCACGCGCCCCGAGCCCGGCTCTTACTGCTCGACCGGCTCCGAGAAGTGTCCGGGCGTCCAGCCCTACGGCCTCGCCGACTACATCTACGTCGCCGATCCCAACCCGCTGCCCGCCGCGACGCCGTACGACTTCACGATCGCGCTCGGCAAGGGGCGCTACGTCCACAACGACTTCGACTACAGCCAGGGCTACTGGTGGGGCGACTACCAGAAGCAGGTTGGCTCGTTCTACGACAAGACGTGGGCGGTCTATTACCTCGCGGAGGCCTTCGACTCGTTCGTGTCGAACTCGAAGGAGGACTTCCTCGACGGTCGTTACAAGAACGTGAACTTTGCGACCCTCTACCCCGAGCAGGTGCGCCGCCTCTTCGCCACGCTGCTCACCGGCGACCTCGAGACGATGGCGCCGTGGAGCGATGGGAGCGGCGGCGCCAACGCGAATCTCACCTATCCCTCGTGGTCGCTGCCCACCGGCCTCGGCACGCGCCCTGCGAAGCCGAAGCTCGTCGATCCCGCGTTCGGGTTCAACGAGCAGCTCTATACGATGGTGTGGGGGACGATGCTGTTCCCGACGGGCTGGTCGCGCACCTGGATCGACGACACGCGCATCACCGCGCTCGCCTCGGAGCAGGTCTCGTGGCCCGCGCTCGAGACGTACGTCTTCATCGATCCCGCTACCAGCATCACCTACAAGGCGCGCACCACCGGCACCGAGAAGCTGTTCGGCGTGGATCACGAGAAGAGCATCGGCGCGCGCATGCTCGAGTGGGCGAACAACCTCGTGTACGAGGCGTACCTCGTCGAGACCGACGCGCAGGGCTTCTATCTCCTCAACGCCGACGGCACGCCGAAGCTGAAGCTGAAGGACGGCAAGCCGCAGCTCAACCCGGACGTCCCCGGCGGTGACGCTGCGCTCAAGCGCTACGTCGCCAACCTCGAGGTGATGCGCCAGCTGGTCGCGAAGTTCGTGGTGCCGCTCGAGTCGACCCTCCCGAGTCCGTGAAGAGTGCACGGATCCTGATCGCGACCGCAGCGCTGCTCGCGCTGCCGTCCGCCGCGAGCGCCGCCGATCCCGATCCTTGGCTGGGCAAGGACAAGGCGCTTCACTTCGGCGCGTCGAGCCTGCTCGCCGCGGGCGGCTACGCCATCGGCGCGTTCGTGTTCGACGCGCGGGGCCACGCGCTGATCGCAGGCGCGGCGCTGGCGGCGGCGGCGGGCATCGGGAAGGAGACGCTCGACCTCGCGGGGTTCGGGGACCCTTCGTGGAAGGATCTGGCGTGGGATGGGATCGGTATGGTCGCGGGGCTGGCGGCGGCGTGGAGCGTCGACCTGCTGGCGCGCGGCGTGAGCGAGCAGCGCCCGCTGATCCTCGCGCCGAGGATCACGCCCCAGGCGGTGGCGCTTGAGGTGCAGTGGGCGTTCTAGCGCGCAAGCGGGTCGAGCGAGAGGCGCAGGTCCTGGAAGAGCGCCGCGCGCCGCTGCGCGAGGCGCCGCTCCTTGCACGAGGGAGAGCGAGCGGGCCTCGTGGGCAGCACGTTGCGAGGATCGGTGACGATCGTGGCGTCGCGCGCGAGGACGCGAGAGCCCGTGAGCGTCGCCGGGTCGACGCCGTCGCGGACGCGTCGGACCTCGAGATGGAGATGCACGAAGTCGGACTCGCTGCTGCCGACGAATCCCAGGACCGACCCGGCCGGCAGCACCTGGCCGGGCGCGAGCCCCGGCGCTGCGCTCTCCAGGTGGCCGAAGATGAGGAGGTAGCTGCGCCGCTCGCCGCCCTCGCGCACCGCGTGCAGGGTGACGACCGAGTTGCCGAAGAGCGCGCCGACGTGAACGACCGTGGCATCGCCGAGCTGCTGAGCGAGCGGGAGCAGCGTGACCTTCGTCCCTCGCGCCTGCGGAAGGTCGAAGCCGCCGTGACCCACCGCGTGCATCGTACCGCGCCGTTGCTCGGCATCGGGCAGGTCGAGATCGTAGCCCGAGGTGACGGTCTGCCATCGCGGATAGCCCGCGCCCGCGACCGGGTAGCGGTACGCGTCGTAGTCGAGCGGGCGATCCCAGCGGCGCGGGATCTGGTCGTACTCGACGATCACGCCCTGCTTGTCGGTGTGCCACGCGGCAACGACGGCGGCGGCCGGCGGCTCCCACCAGCTCGCGTCGTCGAAGAGCGTGAGGCGCGGCTCACCGTCGAGGAAGACCCCGCACGGCAGGTTGATCTCGGTGACCTGATCCTCGCCGTCGGTCTGAGCCTCGCCGTCGTACCAGCGCTCGCGCTCCTCGCGATCGGAGAGCGAGAGCAGATCGAGCGGCGCGGGTGGCAGGAGCGCCAGCAGATCGGGCTCGACACCCTGCTGCGTCCACCACCACGGCGGCGTCATCGGGACGCGGGCTGGCGTCGCCACGTGGGCGGTCGCATCCGCGCTCCACAGGAGAAGCGCGGCGCCCAGGAGCGCCGTGATCGTTTGCCGCGTGGGTTGCTCCGACAAGAGATGGCCTCCTCTTGTCGTAGCAATCCTCGGTCCCGCGGCCACATTCCCGGATGCGTGTAGAGTGCAAGCTCGGCCGTGTCTTCTGCCGGGATCGGCGGATCACGCGCGGAACGTCCGCTGGACCATGTCCATCAGGATCGGCGCCGCCTCCAAGGCCTTCGCCTCTTCCCCCCGCAGCACGTACCGCATCGCGACCGCCTCCATCCCCGAGACCAGCGCGAACACGCGCAGCTCCACCTGCCCGTCCGCCGGCCGCTTTCCCTGGCCCCGGCCGCTCTCGAACGAGGCCTCGACGCCGTCGAGCACCAGCTTCGCGAAGCGCGCCATCATCTGCTCGTGGGCGTGCTCGAACTCCGGGCCCGCCGAGCGCACCACGCGAAACATCACGCGCGCCATGTGCGGGAACATCGCGATGCCGCCGAGGAAGGCCATGATGCCCATGCGCAGCATCTCGGGCGGATCGGTCTGCGCTTGCACCTGGTTCTCGACCGCACGAAACGAGACCTTCGACACCTTCTGGTGGAGGACGAGGAGGCACTCCTTCAGGTCGTCGAAGTGCTCGTAGAACGTGCGGCGGCTCATGCCGGCGCGGTTGACGATCGCCTCGACCGTCGCGTCCGCCCAGCCCATCTCCGCGAAGACGATGCCGGCGGCCTCGAGGAGGCGCCGCATCTGATCCTTTTGCCGCTCGTCGGACGAACGCGTGCGATCGTATTTGCCGCGCCCCGGCGCGCGCTGCGACTCGGGGAGATCGCGCTGCGACTCGAGGACGCGCTCCGAAGTCGGGCCCGCCGCGCGCATTCGCGGGCTCGACGCTTTCGGATTCGAGCGGCTGGCTGGAGCCTTCGTCTTCACCGCCTGCGCGCGCTTGGGAGACTCCCTCGGCATGGATGGAGTAGAGCACCTCGCCGCGCGAGGAAGCCATCGCTGTTTTATTGTGG
>JAYTBL010000784.1:0-3146 GCA_043736975.1 Polyangiaceae bacterium | reverse complement strand
GCGCGCCCGCGGCGGCGCCCCGGCCGGCGGCCCGGCGCCCCGCGACGTTGGCGGCCAACGACCCAGCGCCCCCGCCGCCGTCGCCCGCGAAATCGAAGCCTGTCGGCGGCGCCTCGGGCGGCGCTACCGGCTCGACCGACGCAACGATCGGCGCCGCAAAGGCACTCTACAACGCGGGGAACTACCGCGACGCGCTGCCGAGGTTCGAGGCGCTCCGCGCGAGCAGCCCGGAGGCGGATCTCTACGCGGCGCGCTGCATCCAGCGCCTGAGCGGCTGCGGCGCCGCCATTCCCCGGTTCGACGGCGTCGCCTCGCGCAACGCCGGCAGCGACATCGGCAACCGCGCGCGCGCCGAGAGCGAGAGCTGCAGCGTCCGCCTGCAGGCGGCCAAGAACCCCGCGCCTGCCGCCACCGCGACGACCGGGCCAGGCACGCCAGGCGGCGGCGGCGCCGCGGGCCGTCCCTCGGCCCCCAAGGCGCCGCTCGAGCAGCTCGACAGCAAGTGAAGCGTACGAGCTCCACGCCCGGCCTCGTGAGGCGCACCGTCTCCGAGCTCACGATCGAGGACGAACGCTCGTTTCGACACGTCGCGCTCTACGCGGATCTGAAGGACGTCCTGGTGCGCGCAAAGTATCCGTTTCGTGTGCTGCCCGCGCCGCTCGCGGGGCGCATGGACCGCGCGTTGCTGCTCAATCTCACGTTCTGGGGCGCCGATGCCGGCGGCGATGTGCTGGAGATCGACATCATCCCTGCCGACGTCGTCGCGCACGCCGCGTGGCACCACCTCGCGGCGAAGGCGCTGCCCGCAGCGCGCGAGGCGCGGCCGTCGGCCGACGCGCTCTTCCTCGGCGAGGCGATCGCGAGCGCGTTCGACGTCTACCTCGTCGGGCGCCTGCTCGGCCACGCGAAGAGCTCGTCCTTCCTCGAGTCGCAGGTGCCGGCGATGGCCGACGCGGCGGACGCGGCGGGGCTGACCGAGGAGCACTTCGAGGCGATGCTCGAGGGGATCGCCGCCGACCCCGAGCGCGCGTTCGGCGATCTGCGCGAGCTGCTCTTCGACGCGACATCCGCCCTGTTCGCGTGCGACGGGGTCGACGACGCGCTGGTGAAGCTCGCCGACTTCGACGATCACCGCTTCGCTTCCCTCCTCCATCGCTACGAGCTGTCGAACTGGGTGCTGTATGCACGTGCCTACGGTGACCCTCACCCCGACGAGAGGGCGCGCGCCATCGATGCGGCGCTGCGGCGCGAGGAGGCGCCGATCGAGTGGCTGACAACGGCGTGGATCGCGCCTGCACTCCGGTGAGGTAGGAGCTTTGCATCCAGCGTAGCCGTCGATCCTCTGGAAATTCAGGCGACAAGCCCGGGTGCAGCTGATTCGCTAGCGTTCGAGGGATGGCACGCACCGAGCTCACCTTGAGGCAGACGTTCGTGGCGTCGGTCGTGCTCCTCGCAGCAGGACTGGCGGGCTGCGGAGGTATCTTCGGTCTCTCGGGCTACGAGTTCGATGACGCGGTCCTCGACGGAGGGCCGGAGACGTCGACGATCGACGGCCCGACCGCGCCCGACGCTGCACAAGACGGCGCGGCCATCGACAGCGGCCCGCCCGCGCCGACCTGCACCGACAAGATCGCGAACGGCGCCGAGACCGACGTCGACTGCGGCGGCTCGTGCGCCGCGAAGTGCGCGGCGAAGAAGGGCTGCCTGCTCGCCAAGGACTGCGCGACGAAGCTCGCCTGCGTCGAGCGCGTCTGTCTCTCGCCGTCCGCCAACGACGGTGTGCTGGACGGCGACGAGACCGACGTCGATTGCGGCGGCCCGAGCGCTCCCGCCTGCGACACCGGCAAGATCTGCGTGGTGGCCGCGCGCGACTGCAAGAGCCTGGTCTGCACCGCCGGCGTCTGCGCCGCGCCGACGTCCACGGACAAGCTGAAGAACGGCACCGAGACCGACGTCGATTGCGGCGGCGGCACGCCCACTCCGGTCTGCGCCGACGGAAAGAAGTGCGTCGATGGCTTCCGCGACTGCTCGTCGCGCGTGTGCACGAACCTCCAGTGCAAGCCGCCCAACGCCACGGACGGCTACAAGAACGGCACCGAGACCGACGTCGACTGCGGCGGCGGCACCGCCCCCGCGTGCATCGTGGGCAAGGTATGCGTGCAGGCTGCACGCGATTGCGTGAGCTCCGTCTGTACCGGCGGCCTGTGCATCGCGGCGGCGCCGAGCGACGGCGTGAAGAACGGAACCGAGACCGACGTCGATTGCGGGGGCGGCGCGGCGCCGGCCTGCGCGGTCGGCAAGCTGTGCGTGCAGGGCCTCCGCGACTGCACCAGCAAGGTCTGCGGCGGCGGCACGTGCAGCGCCCCCACCGCCTCGGACGCGGTGAAGAACGGAACCGAGACCGACGTCGACTGCGGCGGCGGCACCGCGCCCGCCTGCGCGGACGGCAAGGCCTGCACGCTCGGCTCGCGCGACTGCACCAGCCTGGTCTGCGGCGGCGCCGGGAGCTGCCTCGCGCCCACGACCAGCGACGGCGTCAGGAACGGCAGCGAGACCGATCTCGACTGCGGCGGCGGCGGCGCCAACCCCGGCTGCGCGATCGGGAAGATGTGCGCGCTCGGCCTGCGCGACTGCACCACCATGAGCAAGGTCTGCATGGGCGGCGTCTGCCAGGCGCCAACCACCACCGACGGCGTGAGCAACGGCACCGAGACCGACATCGATTGCGGCGGCGGGGTCGCGCCCGCCTGCGGCAATGGCAAGCTCTGCGTGCAGGGCCCGCGCGACTGCACGAGCCTGGTCTGCGGCGGCACCTGCCTCGCCCCCACGGCGGCCGACGGCGTGAAGAACGGCAACGAGACCGACATCGACTGCGGCGGCGGCGCGCCTGCGCCCGCGTGCATCGACGGCAAGGCCTGCCTGCTGCCGACCGACTGCGCGAGCGCCAACTGCATGGGAAGCGTGTGCGCGCCATGAGTGAAGGCCCGAAGATCAGCGCGACCTTCGCGAGGGCGCTGGCCGCGGCCAAGGAGACCGATCTCGAGGTGTCTCCTCCGCGCTCCTCTTCGAACTCGCTACCTCCGCGCCTGCCGCCGCCGCGCACGACCAACCCGGCGCAGATCCCGCCACCGCCGCCGCCGAGCCGC
>JAYTBL010000783.1:0-7800 GCA_043736975.1 Polyangiaceae bacterium | reverse complement strand
GGGCGGAACGCTCTTCCTCGACGAGATCGGCGACCTCCCGCACGTGCAGGGCAAGCTGCTTCGCTTCCTCCAGGAGCGAACCTTCGAGCGCGTCGGTGGAAGGCAGACCCTCAGCGCGGACGTCCGTGTCGTGTGCGCGACGCACCAGGATCTCGAGCGCCTCGCTGCGGAGGGGAAGTTCCGCGAAGATCTCTACTACCGGATCCGCGTCGTCGAGATCGAGATTCCCCCGCTGCGCGCGCGCGGGGTCGCCGAGGTCGAGCAGCTCGCGCATCACTTCGCGGACATGTATGCGAAGCGTTACAAGCGCCCGGCGCCCGAGCTCTCGAACGACGCGGTGGCCGTGCTGCGCGCGCACACCTGGCCGGGCAACGTGAGGGAGCTGGAGCACTGGAACGAGAGCGCCGTGGTCCTCGCCCCGGACGGTCGCATCGGGTCGACGCATCTGCCGAGGGCACGAAAGCCGCTCACGAGCCCGAGCACCGCCGTGAGCACGACCGGCGCGAGTACGAGTCCGAGCGCGGGAGGGATACCGCTCGGGCTCACCCTCGAGGAGGCAACGCGCCGCTACGTCTCCGCGACCCTCGACGCCAGCGAAGGCAACAAGGCCGAGGCCGCGCGACGCCTCGAGATAGGCCGCAACACCATCGGCCGCATGTTCAACCATGACTCCGACCCCAGCGACGCGGACGAGTAGCGCTCACTTGGGCGAGCTTCGCGCTCAGCGCCCTTTCTGGTAGGGTGCGCGCCGCAATGACCGAGAAGTTCTCGCGATCCGACGTCCGCGCTCTCTACGATCGACCGCTGCTGCCCCTCCTCGACGAGGCGCGCGCGGTCCACCGCCAGCACCACCCCGACAACGAGGTCCAGCTCTGCACGCTGCTCAGCGTGAAGACCGGTGGCTGCGTCGAGGACTGCTCCTATTGTCCGCAGTCGAGCCACTACGAGACCAACGTAGGTCCCGAGAAGATGCTCGACGTGCAGCACGTCATCGCCAGCGCCAAGCGCGCGAAGGAGCTCGGCTCCACGCGCTTCTGCATGGGCGCCGCGTGGCGTGAGGTCAAAGACGGCCCCGCGTTCGATCGCGTGCTCACCATGGTGCGCGAGGTGAAAGATCTCGGACTCGAGGCCTGTGTGACGCTCGGCATGGTCACGGAAGATCAGGCCAAGCGTCTCGCCGCGGCCGGCCTCGACGCGTACAACCATAACCTCGATACGAGCCGCGAGAACTACCGCTCGATCATCAAGACACGAACGTTCGACGACCGCCTCCAGACCCTCGAGAACGTCCGCAAGGCGGGTGTCACGGTGTGCTCCGGCGGGATCATCGGCATGGGCGAGAGCATCGACGACCGCTGCGAGATGCTCCGTACGCTCGCGAACCTCGAGCCGCAGCCGGAGAGCGTTCCGATCAACGCGCTCGTGCCCGTCGAAGGCACGCCGCTCGCGAACATGCCCAAGGTCGATCCGCTCGAGCTCGTGCGCATGATCGGCGTCGCGCGCATCCTGATGCCCAAGGCGCGCGTGCGCCTCTCCGCGGGGCGCTCCGAGCTCACGCGCGAGGCGCAGATCATGTGCATGCTCGCGGGCGCGAACTCGATCTTCTACGGCGAGAAGCTGCTGACCACGCCGAACCCCGAGGAGGAGGCCGACCTGTCGCTCATCCGCGACGCGGGCCTCACGGCGATGCCGCCGCGCCCATCGACGTCGGTCTGATCGCTCACGGCGAGGAGAGAGTGCACTCGCTGCCGGTGGCGGGAATGCTCAGGCGCCCGCCGCTCGACAGCGCGACGCTCCCGCCGCTGAACTGCTGCTTGCCGCCAGGAGGGGTGGAGAAGTGGAAGTTGTAGCTCCCGCTCCCGCGGCTGCCGCTCACCGGCATCTGCCAGCTCGCGCTGCCGTGGCAGCCGCCGTTGAGCGGGTCGCCGCCGCTCTCGCTCTCGCAGTTCGCGCAGCCGACCGCGGCCCAGCCGAGATCGCTACCGAGCTCCTCCCGCGCGCTCGGGCAGCGCTTGAGGGCGGCCAGCGCCTCGTCCGTCTCGCCTCCGACGGCGCCACAGCCACGCGCGGCCAGCGGACACCCGGCGACGCACGCTCCCACGACGAGGAGCAGGCCGATGGGCACGCCGAACAGCGCGCAGCCCAAGCGCCTCGGCGACGGCGGGCCCGCCAGCACCGCGCCCTCGGGGTCGGGGCCGTCCCTGCGGCGCGCGGGCATGCCTCCTGCCGCCGCGACCGGCACCGGTACCGGCGGGGGCACCGGCACGGGCTCCTTCAGCTCCATGACCTGGTTCTCGAGGTCGGCAATCCGCTGCTGCGCAGCTTCGAGCTCGTCGCGATAGGACATGCGCTCACCACTTCGGGGAGACGGGGGTGAGCCGCGCGGACGTCGCGGTGCCCGTGCCGCACTGACCCGTATCCTCGTTACCCCAGCACCGGATATCGCGATTGGCGCCGTCCACCACGATCGCGTAATTCGCGCCTCCACCCGAGGTGATGGCTACGACGCCCTTCGCGATCGCCGTGGAAGCAGCGAAGCTGTGCGAGACCGTCGCGCTGCCGTCGCCCAGCTGACCGCCGCTGTTGAAGCCCCAGCACTTCACTGCGCCCCCCGCGAGGCCGCACGCCGACTCGTCGTACGTCGATACCCCGGTCACGTTCGTGAGCAAGGTCGAGCAGTCACCCTTCGTGCAGACGGACACCGGCACCGCGCTGTTGGCCGCGCTCGTGCCGTTGCCGAGAAGGCTGCTGTTGCCCCAGCACTTCGCGCCGCCACCACTCGCGGCGCACGTGGATCTATTGCCAGCGGTGAGGAACGTGGCCGTGAGCGCCGGTACGAGAAACTTCGGGACGGGGTTCATCGTGACGACCGGCGCCCCGAGCTCGCCGCCGGAGTTGGAGCCCCAGCAAGCGACCCGCCCGGCTGCGAAGATCCCGCAGGTGTGTCCGTCGCCGCCGGTGACGAACGTGGCGCCAGTGGACGGCGTGCACGGCGTGATGTCCGGCTGACACACGGTCACGGGTGCCGCGCGGAAGGTGCCCGACGTTCCATCCCCCAGCTGGCCGTTGAAGTTGCTCCCCCAGCACTTGATGGTGCCGGTCGTCGTGATCGCGCAGAAGTGCCCTCCCGAGCTGCCGCCGATGAACATGACGTCCGTGAGGCCCGGCACGGTCGCCGGCGTCGGGTGCTTTGCGGTGTCCGCGGCGCCGAGCCCGAGCTGTCCCGACGCGTTGCCGCCCATGCACCGCACGGTCTTGTCGCCCATGAGGAGACACGTCGACCCGCTGGTCGAGGCAACCTGAAGCACGCCGGTCAGCCCGAAGACCTCGGTCGGCGTGCTCGCGAGGGGCGTACCCACGTCGAGCCCGATCTGGCCCGAGTCGTTGGAGCCCCAGCAGCGGACCTTCCCATCCGTGAGCACAGCGCACGCGCTCCCCCGGTCGGCAGACATCTGCTTCACGCCCAGGCAAGTCTCGCCGCGGCACCCCAGCACGCAGCCCTGCTCCTCTCCCTTCTGGCACGCGCCGGCCCTGCACGTCCCCGCGAGCGTGGCCTTGCCGCCCGCGCACGAAAGCGTGCCACACGCGCCCGTGGGATACGTGCATGCTACACGGTTTGCCCCGTCACAGCTGCCGGCGCAGGCGCCGGTCTGCTCGCCGTCGCACTTCGTCTTCGGCGCGCCCTTGCTCGCCGTGCACTTGCCCTCTCTCCCGGCGACATTGCACGCCTCGCAGGTGCCGGAGCAGGCGCCGTCGCAGCAGTAGCCGTCCACGCAGGGCGAGCCGTTGGCGCACGGCGCGGTGCCCGTGCACGTCAGCGCTGGCGTGACGCCTCCGTCCGGGGTCACGCCCGGATCGACGAGGCTCGGAGCATCGCCGGTGCATGCGGCCAGGCCCGCCAGCAGCGCCACGAATGCCACGGAGAGAACGGAGCCACGTGCAGCGGAGCGCATCCTCGGAGATTAACACGCGCGGCCGCTCACCGAACCTGCCTCAATTGGTGACAGCCACGTCGAACGCGACCGACCAGTTCCACAGATCGTAGCCATACTGGGACGGGGCATCGTCGGAATCGCGCAGGTTTCCGCGGGCGCCACCGCTGTACACGGTGCCGGGCCCGATGCATGCGGCCGCCGGCTGGTTCTGCGCATAGCGCAGGCGCACCGCGCCGGCGGGCGCGGCGGCAAGGGTGATGACGACGGTGTCCGCGCTCGCCAGCGCGACGTTCGAGACCGGGAGGAGCGCGCCGCCGGCGTCGACCACGTCGAAGCCTTTGTTGCCAGGGTCGGTGACCTTCGCGGTGTCGAAGACCAGCGGCGGCTTGGGCACATTGAACTTCGCGGTGATGACCGCGCCGCTGCGTGTGACGGCGAGGGGGCGCGTCGGCTCCCACGGCGCGCCCGAGAACACCGTCCGCGCATACGCCTTCGCGAAGTACTCGCCGAGGCGGCGCTGCCCGTGGCTGTCAAAGTGCAGGCAGTCCTCGCGGACGGAGAGCGGATACGACGGCGTGACCAGCACCACCTTGCCGGGCGCGCGCAGGTGCGCGTCCAGCTGCATCTGCGTGATGCGGCTCGTGCGCACGTCCGTCCAGCCGCTCAGCTGCGAGATGAAGAGGGGCACGCCGACCTTCTGCCCGGTGATGGCCACGATGTCCGTCTCGTAGTCGTGCTGCCATTCCACGAGCGCATCGGCGTAGTCCGCGATCTTCCCCGGCGTGCCGTCGGTCCCGGGCAGCGGGAACTCCGCGCGGTTGCCGGTGTAGGCGTAGTGCTCGCTCTCGCCGTGGATGGCGGTGATGGCGCGCACCGCGTAGGTCTGCCCCGCGGCGGTCGCGAGCTGCTTCGCCGCCTGCACCTCGAGCAGCGACTGGCTGAACGGCTTGACCATGGAGTCCGGGTGGTAGCTGCAGCCGTTCCTTCGGAGGCACCAGTAGGTGTTGCCGCTGCGCCCGTCGACCGAGACCAGCACGTCGTGCTTCGTGGGATAGCCCGGCTCGGTCCCGAACTTGAAGCGCGCGATCGCGAGATGCGAGACCTCGTTCGCGATGCCTGCGGAGGCGGTCTCCACGCCGTAGTTGAAGAACTTGTCGCCCTCGACGAGCGGCACGAACGACGACGGCGCGTTGAACTGGGTGCATCCGTCGCCGTTGCAGCTCGACATCGACATCACGCCGGTGTCGAACATCAGGTTGCCGAAGGGCTGGGTGGTGCTGATGATCGGCGTGCCGCCGTTCGACACGTTGTTGCTCTGACCGGTCGAGATCACGTGGTTGATCGCGTAGTCGACGTAGGACTTGGAGAGCACGCCCTCGATCACGGGCGGGGGCTCCGCGTCGGCGCCGGCGCTCCCGTCGACGGGGCGGGGCACCGTCGTCGGCGCGGGCGGCGGGGTGACGGGATATGTCGTGGGCGAGGTCACCGCCGTCGGGTCGGCCGGCGCGTCACCGCTGCTCGAGCTGCACGCCACTGCCCCCGCGACGAGGGCGGACGACGAGAAGGCGGCGAGCCGCAGGCAAAAGCGGGTGCACGGCATGGCGCCTGGCGTGCACGGAACGAGCCGGCTCATCCAGCCAGGAAGCGACGAGAATCACATCCTTTGGCGCGGTGAGTCGCACGCTCGCCTGCGCATCCTGTGCACGGTTCGCCGCGCGAGGGGATCTTTCGCCACGTCGAGGACCCCTACAGGGAGCTCGACGCCCGCCGGTCGTACATGAACAGCTCGAACACCCGTGCGCTCCGCCCGCCGCGCATCACGCGCACGCGGCTGCGGCCGGTCTGCACGTGGCCAGGCAGCTGCGCTGCGCCGTCGACGGTGGAATAGCGGTTGTCCGTGACGAAGATCACGTGCTCCGCGTTGCGCCATTCGGCGCGCGGCGTCCAGCGGTCGAAGTCGTCGGCGACGGGCGTCGCGCAGCCGACGCGGATGCCGGGAAGGCCGGCGGCGAGCTGTGCGCAGAGCGTCCAGTGCGGGCCGACCACGAACACCTCGCGGCCCTCGGGATCGAACGGCGTGGCCGCGCCTTTGAGCTGCTCCTTCACGGCAGTGATCGCGGTTGGCCAGCCGTACAGCTCGCTCGCGATGTCGATCCGCGCGTCGGTATCAGCCGGCCGGAGGCGGGCCGACTCCGGGATGAGCACCCACGCGTGCGCCGCGAGCGTGAAGAACGCCGCGACGCCGCTCGCCGCCAAGAACACGCGCCGCGAGACGAGCGCTCCGCCGATGCGCGAAGCGCGTCGTACCGCATGCAGCGGAAGCGCCAGCAGCGCCGGCGCGACCCAGTGCGGCTCGGCCACGGGGCTCCACAAGCAGAACACCACGAGCGGCACGATCGGGATCGCGAAGGCGCAGAAGAGCAGGCGCGAGAACGCATCGCTCGCTCGCTGGCGCACCAGATCACGCGCCGCGAAGAGCACGAGCACCGCGAAGACCGGCGAGAGGTAGGCGAGCTGTCCGCCGAGGAGCGCGCCGAGGTTGCGCAGCGCGAGCCCCGCGCCCGGCTGCGTGTCGACGAAGCGGTGATGGAGCATCGGCCAGCCGGTCTTCGCCTCGAACGAGGCGAGTGGCAGGACCACCACCAGCCCGGCGAGGAGGCCAGCCCATGGCCAGACGGTTCGCGCCGCGGCGCGAGCCGGGTCCGTACTGCGCGCGATCGCCGCGTAGGCGGCGGCGAGCGCGACCACCAGCAGGAGGCCCGAGACCTTCGCCGAGCACGCGATTCCAGCGATCAGACCGGCGGCGAGGAAGGCGGCCGCCGACCTCGTGCTGCCGGGGTGCGCCTTCAGCGCGACGCCCGCCAGCGCCAGCGCGCCGAACCAGCCGATCGCGAGCAGCAGATCGGGCGTGAGCGCGAAGAGCCCCACCGCGGTCTCGGGCGCCAGCGCGATCGCGAGCCCGCACAGCGCCGCCCGCCCGCGCGCTGCGCCCAGCACCCGCGCCGTCCCGTAGGCGAGCCAGGGAACGAGCGTCGCGACGAAGGACGTGACCGCGTGGGTGCGGAGCGGCGAGGGGATCCCGCCGTCGCCGAGGAGGCGCGCCACGATCCCCACCAGCCCGGGATGATCGAGGTACGCCGGCTGCGGATGCGCCGCGTACGTCGCGTAGAGCGCCTCGCTGTCGCCGAACCCCACGAGCGAGGTCGCGTACAGGCGCAGCCCGAGCAGCACCACCGACACCACGAGCAGCGCGACCAGCGGCGTCCGGGGATCGGGATCGTGAGGGCGCGGCGCGAGCGCCTCGGCGCGTGCTTCGGCGCGTGCCTCGCCCTGCGCCTCGGCCCGCGCCGTCTTTCGCTTCGGCTTCTGCCCGCGCGTCATGCGGCCCGCGTCGCGAGCCAGGGCTCGAGCATGCGCGCGACGCTCGCCGAGGCCTGGTTCTGCCCGCCGAGCGAGGCCTCGACCTCCGCGCAGGCGCCGAGGAACGAGTCGCGCTGATCGAGGACGTTCGCCAGCGCGTCGCTCATGCGGGCCGCGGTGGCGCTGCGCTGCAGCAGCTCGGGGAAGGCCTCGCGCCCGAGGAGGATGTTGGGGAGCGCGACGTACGGCGTCTTCACGAAGACGCGCGCGCCCAGCTCGGTCGCCCAGCTGACGCGGTAGCAGACGATGGGGATGACCCGCGCCAGCACGCACTCGAGCGACGCCGTGCCCGACGCGCACAGCGAGGCATCGAACGCGGGCAGCGCGTAGGCCATCCCCGCGCGCGGGTCGACCGACACTATCTCGACGCGCGCCGCCTGCGCGGTGGTGCGCGCCCAGGCCAGGGTCGCGGGGTCGAGGCTCGAGGCGAGCAGTACCCGGCCGT
>JAYTBL010000782.1:0-16605 GCA_043736975.1 Polyangiaceae bacterium | reverse complement strand
GCTTCATGCGAGATTCCTTGGTTGCGAGGGTTTCGCCACCAGGACGGACGCCGCCTGCCGCTGTCGCAAAAAGACTTCGGCGGCGGGCTACGCCTGGGCCTGCAAAGGCGCCCACGCCGCGAAGGCGTCCTGCGATTCCACGTCGCCGTGGTGCAGCGCGACGCGGCGCAGGTCGGGGATGGCGCGCATCCAGCCGAGCAGCTCGCGCCGATCGGCGTGCGCCGAGAGGCCCTTGAGCGTCTCGATCCGGGCGCGGACGGGCACGTCGACGCCGTCGAGCCACACGCTTCCGCCGTGCTGCGCGGCTTCCTGGATGCGCCGGCCGGTGGTGCCGACGCCCTGGTAGCCCACGAACAGCACGGTGGTGCGATCGCTCGGGAGGCCCTCGCGGAGGTGCCCGATGATCCGTCCGCCCGTCACCATGCCGGAGCCAGCGATGATGATCATGGGACCGGGCAGGTCGTGCAGACGCGCCGACTCCTTGCCCCGCTGCACGCGGAAGAGGTTCTCGAAGTCGAGCGGATCGTCGCCGTGCCCGAGCAGGTCGCACGATTCCCTGTCGAAGAGCGGACGGAACTCGTTGTAGGTCTCGGTGATGGCGAGCCCCATCGGCGTGTCGATGGCGACGGGCAGCGCCGGGATACGCTTCGACTCCACGAGGTTGTTGAGCAGCCACAGCAGCGTCTGGGTGCGGCCGATGGCGAAGGCGGGGACCAGCACCTTCGCCTTGCGCTTGATGGCGTCCTTCAGGATGGCCTCGAGATCGCGCTCGATGTCGGAGTGCGAGTGCTGGTGCTCACGCGAGCCGTACGTACACTCCATCACCACGACGTCGAACGGCTTGCCGCGCCGCCAGGTGGTGTTCGCGTCGCGCAGGATCGGGCTGTTCGGTCGCCCGAGATCGCCGGAGACGACGATGCGGCTGCGCTCGCTCTCGATCTCCGCGCTCGCCGAGCCGAGGATGTGACCGGCCTCGTGGAGCGTCAGCGAGAGGCCGAGGACGTCGGCGCGATCGTCGTAGGGCAGCGGCCGCGCCAGGGCGTCGAAGCGCGCGACGAAGCGCGCCACGTCGCGATCCGAGACGCGCTGCATGCCGAGGCTGTCCTCGAGCGAGATCTTGGCGATCGCGAGCGTCGCGGGCGTCGCGTAGATCGGCTTGTCGAAGCCGCGCTCGAGCAGCACCGGCACGTTGCCGATGTGATCGAGGTGGCCGTGCGTGAGCACCACGGCATCGACGTCGCGCGCGGCGGCGGGGAGGTCGACGTGCTGCCCCGATCCCTGCGCGACGCCGCAGTCCACGAGGAGGCGCTGGCCGCCGATCTCGACGCGCGTCATCGCGCCGGTCACCTGACGCGCGGCGCCGAGCAGGCGGACCTCGCCGTCCGCGAGGGGATGAGCTTCGGTGTGCGGGACGATCTCGGGGAGGGCCATCCGATCGAGGCTATCCGATCGCTGTTTGTGCCACGATGTGCCCCGTTCCAGGCATCGAACCCCACGATCTTCGGCATTTCTTTGGGTCGTCCGCAGGCACGCATGCTGCTTCCGTGGAGCTCATGATGATCCGTTCGGTGCTCGGGCTCGGCTCTGCGCTCGTCTTCCTCCTCGTCGCGTGCGGAGGCAGCGTGAGCGGTGTGGGGAGCAGCAGCGGCTCGAGCGGCACCAGCGGCACCAGCGGTAACGGGGGCTCGAGCGGCACCAGTGGCAGCAGCAGTGGCTCGAGCGGCTCGAGCGGCGAGAACCCGACCTGCACCGTGCAGACGCTCCCTGGGGATCGCGCCTGCGTCCCCGGCACCGCCCGCGCGAACACGCCCATCACCATCGGCGTCGATGCGAGCGAGGGCTGCCTCGGATGCTTCACCACCTTCGACCCCTGCAACGTGACGGTCAGCGGCGACCAGATCACGGTGTCGATGGTGACGCGCACCTGCCCGCCCGCGACCGACATCGGCTGTCCTGCCATCTGCGCGTACCAGGCCACCACCTGCACCATCCCGGCGCTGCCGGCCGGCACGTACACCGTCGTCGTCGCGGGCGACAAGCCGCGCGCGGGGCTGCCGCCGCGCGAGCTCGTGGTCACGGCCGACGCCACGGCGTCATCGTGCTCGCTCCCCAGCGGGCCCGAAGGGCCCAAGCCGCTCGCCGACGTCTACCCGAAGACGTGCGCCGTCGACGCCGACTGCGCGGTCGCGACGCTGGGCGACGTTTGCGCGCCCTGCAATTGCCCGAACGCCGCCATCGCGACCTCCGCGGTCCCGGCGTACGAGGCCGACTACCGCGCGGCGACGTCGCAGTGCGTGGCCTCGGACGCGCAGGTGAAGTGCGCGGCCTGCCGGGAGCGCAAGGCGGCGTGCGTGACCACCGGCGGCGGGCTCACCGGGACCTGCATCCTCGCGCCACTCTGAGCTGGCACCGCGCGCGGTCGTGCTTATGCTCGGTTGCTCCCATGGCGCGCGCCCGCGAGCTCGTACACGAATCCGACTGGAAGCAGCGGGCCACCTGGTCCGACGAGGGGTACTTCCGCCTCGAGACCGGTGACACCGGTGACGTGGCGGTGCGCCTCTTCGTGACCCAGGCCCTCCTCACCGAGGCCGAGCCCACGCTCTACCGCCAGATCATCAACGCCACGCGCTTCCCGGGGACCAAGCTGGTCGCGATCACGCCCGACGTGCACTACGGCTACGGCGTCCCGGTCGGGTGCGTCATCACCACCGATCGCCACGAGGGCGCGGTGGCGATGGGGCCGGTCGGCTTCGACATCGGCTGCGGGATGATGAGCGCGCGCAGCAACGTGGCCGCCGAGCTGGCGACGCCCGACCGCAAGCTGGAGTTCAACCAGGAGGTCACGAAGCGCGTGGCCCTGGGCGCCGGCGGCAAGAGCGTCAAGCTCGGCAAGCTCTCGAAGGCGAAGTTCGAGGCGCTGGTGCGCGGCGGCGCCGAGCACTACGTCGACACCTACGGGGCCGAGTTCGACCGCAGCCGCGCCGAGCGCCATCGCATCCCGGTCGACGACGACTGGGACATCCCGTGGGGCGGCAAGGGCTCGCCGGAGCGCGGGCTCGATCAGCTCGGCTCGCTGGGCGGCGGCAACCACTTCATCGAGCTCCAGCGCTGCGAGGAGACGAATACGCTCTTCGTCCAAGTGCACACCGGCAGCCGCGGCTTCGGCCACGGGCTGGCCACCAACTACTTCCAGATGGCGAAGGACGAGCGCCCCGGCGCCGTCACCGACATCGACCTCGGCTATTTCACCCCCGAGTCGCAGCACTATCGCGAGTACCTCAACGCGGTCGCGGCGGGCGGCAACTTCGCGATCCTGAACCGCCTCGTAATCTTCGAGCAGATCGCCGACGCGTTCCGCAAGGTGTTCAAGGAGGACCTCGAGCTGGTCTACGAGATCAGCCACAACCTCGTGCAGGCCGAGGGCGACGTGCTGGTGCACCGCAAGGGCGCGACGCGCGCGTTCCCCGCCGGCCATCCCGCGCTCGCGGACACGATCTGGAAGGACACCGGACACCCCGTGCTCATCCCCGGCTCGAACCGCGACTACAGCTACATCCTCCGTCCCGCGGCGGGCGCGGTGAAGAGCGCGTACTCGGTCAACCACGGCGCGGGCCGCCGCATGTCCCGCGGCGATGCGCTGCGGCAGCTCGATCAGCAGAAGGTCGACGAGCAGTACCGCCGCGACCACATCCTGGTGAACCTCGACGGGCGCGTCCCGCTCGACGAGTCGGCGCAGTGCTACAAGAGCGCCGAGGAGGTGGTGGCGGCGGTCGTGGCCGCAGGCCTGGCGCGTGTAGAGTACACGCTGTGGCCGCTCGCCTCGATCAAGGGCAACGAGGAGAGCGCCGCGCGCGAGCGCCAGCGCGAACGCAAGGGCAAGGACCGCTCCCGCGAGCGGGACCGCGACGCCGAGCGCGCCGTGGCCCGCAAGACGAAAGGCCACTTCTAGCCGCGACCGCGCCATGCCGATTTTTGTTCGGCGCTGGAAACGCCGGCGATGTTGCGCTAGATGTAGCGACCATGCAGCGCGGCTCCGCCGAAATTTTCCTGGCCCTCGGCCTCATCCTCATCGGGGTCTTCGGGCTGAAGCTCATGGACATGAACCTCTTCTGGGCCGTCATCGCGCTCGGGGCGGCGATCGGATGCCATGGGGGGATCGCGATCTCCCAGCGCGCGCGGGTCTAGTCGCGATCTACCGCGAGCGGGAATCTCGCTGGTCGTCGAGTGGTTTGGGCCCTACCGGTCCTCGTGGTAGGACGGCCTCCGCATGCAAGACGCCCGAGAGCTAAACGAAATCGTCGCGCGCGAGAGCGCGTTCGCGGATCGGATCCAGGCCGAGGTCGGCAAGGTCATCGTCGGCCAGACCTACATGATCGAGCGCATCCTCATCGGTCTGCTGACCGGTGGACACGTGCTCCTCGAGGGCGTGCCCGGCCTCGCCAAGACGCTCACTGTGCGGACGCTGTGCGAGGCGGTGAGCGCGAAGTTCGCGCGCATCCAGTTCACGCCCGATCTGCTCCCGGCCGACGTCATCGGCACCGTCATCTACAACCAGCAGAAGGGTGAGTTCACCTCCAAGCTCGGTCCGGTGTTCGCCAACCTCGTCCTCGCCGACGAGATCAACCGCGCGCCGGCGAAGGTGCAGAGCGCGCTGCTCGAGGCGATGCAGGAGCGTCAGGTCACCATCGGCGACCGCACCTATCCCCTCCCCGACCCGTTCATCGTCATGGCGACGCAGAACCCCATCGAGCAGGAGGGCACGTATCCCCTGCCCGAGGCGCAGGTCGACCGCTTCATGCTCATGTGCAAGGTCGGCTACCCGAGCCGCGAGGACGAGCGCAAAATCATGGACCGCATGACCGGCATCATCCCGGCGAAGGCGGAGCACGTGGTCACCCCGACCGAGCTCATCGAGGGCCGCAAGATCATCAACCAGATCTACGTGGCCGACAAGATCAAGGACTACATCATCGACGTCGTGTTCGCGACGCGCGAGCCCGCGAAGCACGGCCTCAAGGATCTCGCGCCGCTCATCGAGTACGGCGCCTCGCCGCGCGCCTCGATCGCGCTGAACCTCGCGGCGCGCGCGCACGCGTTCCTCCGCCATCGCGGCTACGTGACCCCCGAGGACGTGAAGGCCATCGGGCCCGACGTCCTGCGGCACCGCATCGTCCTCACCTACGAGGCCGATGCCGAGGAGGTCACGTCCGAGCAGGTGGTGCGCCGCGTCTTCGAGGTCGTGGAAGTTCCGTGATCCCGCGCGAGATCCTCGCCGCACTGCGGACCATCGAGATCCACACCGCGAGGCTCGCGAACGAGCAGCTATCGGGGTCGTACAAGTCGAGCTTCAAGGGGCAGGGCCTCGCGTTCCGCGAGGTGCGTCCCTACCAGCCCGGTGACGACGTCCGCACCATCGACTGGAACGTCTCGGCGCGCATGAACGACACGTTCGTGAAGGTGTTCGTCGAGGAGCGCGAGATGACGGTGATGATCGCCGTTGACCTCTCGGCGAGCGAGCGCTTCGGCACCCAGCGCGCGCCCAAGGCGCGCGTCGCCTCCGAGGTCGCGGCGCTCCTGGCGTTCAGCGCCATCCGCAACAACGACCGCGTGGGGCTCATCCTCTCCACGAGCAAGGTCGAGCGCATCGTGCCCCCCAAGAAGGGCGAGAAGCACGTCATGCGCGTGATCCGCGAGATCCTCGGCTTCGAGGCGCCGTCCGCGGCCTCGGCGCAGACCGACCACACGCGGCGCGTGCCCAAGCTCGGCGCGGCCACGGATCTGAAGAGCGCGCTCGAGGCGCTGGCGCACGTGGCGCGGCGTCGGAGCGTGGCGTTCGTGATCTCCGATTTCTTCACCACCGGGTACGAACGCGCGCTGGCGCTAGCGAGCGCGAAGCACGACGTCATCCCGGTCGTCCTCACCGATCGCCGCGAGATGGACCTGCCCGACGTGGGGCTCGCGACCTTCGAGGATCTCGAGAGCGGCGAGATGATCGCGGTCGATACCTCGGACAAGCGCGTGCGCGCCCACTACCGCGCCGAGATGACGAAGATCCGCGCCGGGCAGCGCCAGCTGTTCCTCAAGCTGGGGATCGACTCGGTGGAGGTCGAGACCGGCGGCTCGTTCGTGAAGCCGATCCGCGATCTGTTCGCGCGGCGCGCGCGCCGGGTGCGCACGCGATGAGGCTGGTGAGCGCGGTGCGAGGGGTCGCGATCGGCGCCGTGGCGTTGTGCGCCTCGGTGCTCGGCGTCGCGCGCGCGCAAGGGCCCGCGCCCAGCGCCAGCGCCGCCGCTCCTCCGCCCCCCAGCACCAGTGATGCCGGTGGGGAGGTCGGAAGGTGCGTGGAGAGCGTGCCCAAGGGCGGAACCCGGCCGGTGATCACCGAGACGTTTCCGCTGCACGGGACCAGCGGCTGGGCAGCGGCGCTCTCCATCACCGTCAAGCACGGCAAGGGAGAGCACGTGTTCCGCGCCGGCCTCGATCTCGGCAGCGCCACCGAAGCCAAGAAGTACCTGCAGAAGGCGGGCTTCGTGATCCCCGATCAGGACGGAGGCGCCGCCGCGCAGCTCTGGACCGAGCCCGAGGAGAAGGACAAGGCGCAGGCCATCACCCACCTCGAGCTGCCGCTGGTGATCCTGCCCGAGAAGCCTGGACGCAGCACCATGGAGCTGCCGCCGCTGCCCATCGCCATCGCGCGCGCGAGCGGCGAGGTGATCACGCTGTGTACGCGCCCGCACCTGATCCAGGTCGAGGATCCGACCGCGAACACGCCGCAGGCTGCGCCGAAGCTCAATCCGCCGCCGCGCCCGCAGCGCGAGGAGTGGACGGCGCTGAAGAAGGCGCTCCTGTGGGGGAGCCTCGGCCTGGTGGTGGGCGCCCTGCTCGCCTACCTCGGCTACCGCTACGCGACCAAGCCCAAGCCCGTGCCGCCGCCCCCGCCGCCGCGACCGCCGTGGGAGATCGCGCTCGAGCGGCTCGATGAGGTCCGCCATGCCGGCCTCCTCGATGCCAAGCGTCACGCCGAGTACTTCGACCGCGTGAGCGACGCCGTGCGCGGGTACCTCGGCGCGCGCTTCGGCTTCGACGGCCTGGAGTCGACGAGCGACGAGATCGTCGCGGCCCTGCGCAAGCAAGCGAGCGGCTTCGTGCGCCTCGAGACGGCGATGAACGACGCGACCGAGCCGGCGAACGCCGCGACGGCCGCGCCGTCTCCGTCGCCTGGCGTGCCGATCGACGAGGTCCGGCGCTTCCTCGGCGAGTGCGACCTCGTGAAGTTCGCGAACCTGAAGCCGGCGCCGGAGCAGTGCTCGTCGGCGCTGTCGCTGGGCGAGCACATCGTGCGATCGACGATGCCGTTCTCGCGCGCGTTCGGCGACGGAGAGAGAAGAAAGGCCTCAGGCGAAGCAAAGCCCCACGCGGAGCACCGAGCGGACGCGAACGCGAAGCCAGAGGCCGAAGTGGACGCGGACGCGAAGGCCGGCGGGCGTGGCGGCGACGGGGACGGGGGCGGGGGCGCCGCATGAGTCGCCTCTCGCGCATCATCGGCATCGTCGTGGGGACGCTCGCGTTCCTCTCGCTCGGGCTCGTCTATCCCGCGGTCGCCCGGGGCGACGCCTGGTTCGGATCGATCTGGACCGTGCCCTTCCTCTCGTGGCTCCCGCGCGAGGCGCGCCTCCCCGTCCTGCTCTTCGTGATCTTCGCCGCGTGCTCGCTGGTGCTCTGGCGCATGACCATCGCCGCCGATACGCGCACGCCGCGCCTGCGCCTCGCCACCGTCGCGCCGCTGGTCACCGGCCCGCGCGGCTTTCGCACCAAGCTCCGCGACATGCCGGGCATGGTCCGCGCCGCCGCGCTGGCCCTCGCCATGCTCGCGATCGGTCGTCCGCAGAACGTCCTGCGCGGCGAGAACACCGACGAGAAGGGCATCGACATCGTCCTCGTCCTCGACCTCTCGGGGTCGATGCGGGCGCTGATGGACTCCGACTCCGCCCCCGCGCGCCAGCAGGCCGGACAGATCACGCGCCTCACCCGGCTCGACACTGCGAAGGAGGTCATCCTCGACTTCGTGGCGCGTCGTCACAACGACCGCATCGGCGTGGTCGTCTTCGGACGCGCCGCGTACATCCTCTCGCCGCCCACGCTCGACAAGCAGCTCCTCGCGGCGCTGGTCAGCAAGATGGACCTCGGTCTGATCGACGGCAACGGCACCGCCATCGGTGACGCCGTGGGCACCGGCGTCGCGCGCCTCCGCCGCTCCAGCGCGCGCTCCAAGGCCATCATCCTCCTCACCGACGGCGATTCGAACGCCGGCTCGATCGCCCCCGACTACGCCGCGCACCTCGCGCAGACGCAGGCGGTGAAGGTCTACACGGTCCAGATCGGCAACGGCGACGACGTCGACGTGCAGGAAGGCACCGACATCTTTGGGCAGCCGCGCTTCGTGCGCGAGCACTTCCCGGTGAACCCCGAGCTGCTGAAGCGCATGGCGCAGACCACCGGCGGCGACTCGTTCGTGGCGAACGACAAGAAGGGCCTGGAGCAGAGCATGCACCAGATCCTCGACAAGCTGGAGAAGACGCGCTTCGAGTCGCAGGTGGCGACGATGGAGGATCTCTTCCCGTTCCTCCTGCTCCCGGCCGTGATGCTCCTCGCGCTCGAGGCGTTGATCCGCGTGCTGATCGTGCGGAGGTTCCCGTGAGGCTCTTCTACGACCTCACCTCGTTGCCCTACCTGCTGGTGGCGATCGCGTGCGTCGCGGTGGTCGGCCTCTTCGCGGGCGCGCTGGTGCTCGCCTCGATCCGGCGCGGGCGCGCGACCGCGGTGTTCGGCGATCCGGTGCTCGTCTCGAAGCTCGAGTCGTTCGACGCGTCCGGGCGGCGCGCGCTCAAGGGCGTGCTGCTGGTGGTGGCGCTGGTGTCCGCGTTCCTGGCGCTCGGTCGCCCGCAGTGGGGCCGCGGCACCAAGCTCGTGCCCGCGACGAACCTCGATGTGGTGATCGTGCTCGACTACTCGAAGAGCATGTACGCGCGCGACGTCACGCCGAGCCGCATCGCGCGCGCCAAGGCCGAGGTCTCGAAGCTGGTGCGCGAGCTCCCCGGCGCGCGCTTCGGCGCCGTGGCGTTCGCTGGCGAGCCCATGACCTTCCCGCTCACCAGCGACGCGGCGGCGATCGGCCAGTTCTTCCGCCAGCTCGAGCCCAACGACATGCCGGTCGGCGGCACCGCGATCGCGAAGGCGCTGGAGCGCGCGCGCGAGCTGCTCACCCGCGATCCCAAGGCCAAGGAGCACGTGCGCGTCATCGTGCTCGTGACCGACGGCGAGGACCTCGAGGGCGACCCCGTGGCCGTCGCGCGCGCCGCGGCCGAGGAGAAGACCCGCATCGACGTCGTGCAGATCGGCGGCCGCGCGCCCGAGCCCATCCCCGACGTCGGCCCCGACGGCAAGGTCACGGGCATCCGCCGCGACAACGACGGCCGCCCGCTCACCACCGAGCTCTCCGCCGACGGCGAGGCGCAGCTGGCCGAGATCGCCAAGGCCACCGGCGGCGCGATCGTGCGCGCCGAGCGCGGCGAGACCGGGATCGACGAGGTGGCGCGCGGCCTGAAGCGCATGATGCGCGAGGAGCTCGCGGAGCGCGTCGAGACCGCGTTCGACGAGGAGTACATGTGGCCGCTCGGCCTCTCGGTGCTGCTGCTGGTGGTGGAGGGGCTGGTCCCCGAGGCGCCGCTGCCGCGACTGCCCTCGGGCGTGCTCGCGATGCCCGGCCGCTCGGGACGCATCCGCCCCGCGACCAAGAAGGACCCCAAGCCGAAGACCAAGAAGAGGAACAAACCGTGAGCGCACGTCGTCTCTTCCGGCGCTGCTGCGGCGCGGTCACGCTCTCGAGCGTGTTCATCGTGGCCTGTGGCTGGGATCCGTCGCGCCCGTTCGAGCGCGAGGCCCCCGAGGTACGCGAGGCCATCACCCACCTCGCCGACGGCGGTGACGCCGCGTCGGCCCAGGGCCTCCTCGAGGAGTACCTCGCCACCGGGCAGTGCAAGGAGGGCAACATCGGCACGCCGCCCCGCGTGCGCGAGCGCCCCAACGGCGGCTTCGACCTCGGGCTGACGCTCTTCCGGCTCGCCGAGACCTACGGCCGGCGCTTCGGCGACGAAGAGCACGACGCCGGCGGCGCGGACGAGCCGATGAAGGCCCTCCGCGGCGCCCAGGTCGACTGCGCGCTCAAGCTGGTGCGCGCCATCGGCACCGACCCGACGCAGCCCGTCGACCTGCGTGCGCGCGCCCGCTACCTCGAGGGCAATCTCCTCTTCCTCACGGCCGCGTACGAGGAGGCGGTGCGCGCGTACGACGCGGCCCTCGAGCTCGCGCCCGGCATGCACGACGGCGGCCCGCTGGCCGCGGCCGACTCCGGGCGCACCTACAACCCCGATCTGCTGGGGCGCGACGCGGCCTGGAACCGCGCCATCGCGCTGCGGCGCATCGAGGAGAAGAAGGACGCCGGTCAGGACTCCGGAAGCGACGGCGGCGGCGATGGTGGCGGCGGCGACGGCGGCGACAAGGACGACGACAAGAACAAGGACGGCGGCGACAACGGCAAGTCGGACGGCGGCAAGGACAGCGGCGCCCAGGACTCGGGCAAGGACTCCGGCTCGAACGACGACGCCAAGCAGCCGCCCAAGCCGAAGCCTCCCGAGCCGAAGCCCGAGCCCTCGGCGCAGCCTCCCTCGCGGCAGAACCAGGACGAGCGCATGCTCGACCAGCTCGAGAACGCGCCCACCGTGCAGCAGGAGGCCGCGAAGAAGCAGGGCCAGCGCCGCCCCGTGCGCGGCATGAGTGACAAGTAAGGTGGGGTTCGCCGTGACCGCTCGCCGACTCGTCGTCTCCGCGCTCTCGCTGCTCGTGCTCCTGCTGGTGACTCGCGGCGCCTACGCGCAAGCGCGGGTCGAGATCAATGCGAACGTCGACAGCGACACCGTCGAGGTCGGCGAGACGCTCACCTACTCGCTCCAGGTCCTCGCGCACGGCGGCCCCTCGCCCAGCGATCCCCGGCCCGGTTCGACCCCTGGCTTCTCGCAGCAGAACGTGACCTCGATGCCCGTTCACATGCGGACGAACAACAACGGCGTCGTCGACGACGTCAACGGGCTCATGACCTCGTGGTCGTTGCGCGCCGACCGCGTGGGCACGTTCTCGCTTGGCCCCGCCTCGGTGTCGGTCGGCGGAGCGCGCCGCAGCGGCTCGCCGGTGCGCGTGAAGGTGGTAGAGCGCGGCAAGGGCCCGCCCCGCCGCGGCGGGCGGCCCGCCGTCGATCCGTTCAGCGGTAACTCCCTCGATCCCTTCAAGGCGCTCTTCGACTTCGGTGACGACGACCGCCGCGCCCCCGAGCCGGCGGCGCCGAGCGTCGACCCGAAGCTCGCGCTCTCCGAGCCGCGCTCCCCGATCGCCTTCCTGCATGCCACCATCGACAAGTCGCGCGTCGTGGTCGGCGAGCAGGTCACGCTCTCGGTGTTCCTCTACGAGGATCCGTATTCGCGCCAGGGGCGCGCGCGTGAGATGCACGAGGCCACCGCCACCGATTTCGTCAAGCGCTCGCTCATCGAGGACGAGACGCGCGAAATCGGCGTCGGTAACGCCCTCGTGGGCGGCAAGGTGTGGGTCGTGAAGCTGCTGCGCAAGAACGCGCTCTTCCCGCTGAAGACCGGGCACTTGATGATCGAGCCGATGTCGATCACGCTTCCCCAGGCGCGTGTCGGATTGCGCGCCACCGAGACGCTCGCGGTCGACGTCACCGAGCCCCCGATCGACGGACGCCCCGCGGGCTACGCGATCGGCGACGTCGGCGACATGTCGCTGCAGAGCACCGTCGCGCCGCGCGCCATCCCGCGGGACGGCGCGGTCGGAGTCACCATCGAGCTTCGCGGCACCGGCAACCTGCCAGGTCAGCTCGCCCTGCCCGTCGTGCCCGGCGTGGAGTGGCTCGAGCAGCAGAGCCGCGACCGTCTCGGGCCGCTCTCGCAGGACCGCTTCGGCGGCTCGCGGACCTTCTCTTACGTGGTCCGCATCCATCAGGAGGGCGCCGTCGACCTGGGAGAGGTCAAGCTCCCCTTCTACGATGCCCAGAAGGGCAAGTACGCGATCGCGAAGGCCACGCTCGGCATCGTCAACGTCGCCGCGGGACCGGTGCGGGACGCCGGCACTGACGAGCCCGAGGTGGTGCTCGCCGGGATGCCCAAGGAGCGCCGCGCGCTCGAGGGCACGCGCGCGACGACGTACCTCTCCGAGCGCCCGACCTACTGGGGGGCGCTGTTCGGCTCCCCGCTCGTCTGCGCGCTCGCGCTCGGCGCGCACGGGCTCATCGGGCGGATGCGCGAGAAGAGGGCCGCGGCGTCGCCGTCGCTCGATCGCCTCGCGAAGGAGCGGCGCAGCGACGCCGAGAGCGCCGTGCGCGGGGAGGACGGCAAGGGGGCGATGGGCGCGGTGGCGCGCGCCATCGAGGCGGTGGTGCTCGCGGGGACGAGCGTGAACCTGCGCGGCGTTCCGAACGAGACGTCGCGACGCGAGCTCGCAGAGAGCGGCGTGAGCGAGAGCGACGCCGACGAGATCGCGGCGCTCATGCGGGCGTGCGAGGACGCGCGCTTCTCGCCCGACGGCGTGCAGGTCGAGACCGCGAGGAAGACCTGGGAGCGAGCGAAGAAGGTGCTCGATCGCGTCAAGGGGACGGCGGCGTCGTGAAGCGCGCCTGGATGGGCATGGCGCTCGCTACGCTGCTGGCGGTCGCGCCCGTCGCAGCGCAGGTGCCCGCCGGCTCGAGCACCGCCGCGCCGGCGCAGCCCGCGACTCCGGCGAGCGAGGACAACGAGATCGAGCTCATGTTCCGAGCCGGCACCGAGGCGCTCGCGGGCGGGCGCGCGGCGGAGGCGATCGCGAACCTCGAGGCGCTCGGCGATCGCGGCGTCGTCGATCCGGTGGTGAGCTTCGATCGCGGCCTCGCGTACGCGGCCCGCGTACGCGCCGGCCTCGAGCAGCCAGGCGATCTGGGGCGGGCCGCGCACGGCTTCGAGGAGGCGCGCGAGCTCTCCCATGACTCCGCGCTCGTGCGCGACGCGAACGACGCGCTCGTCGCGGTGCGCGCGGAGGTGGCGAAGCGCCGCTCCCGAGCGGGTGATCCCATCGAGGTCGAGAACGGCGTCTCGCTGGGCCGGTCCATCGTGAAGCTCCTCCCGGAGAACGTGTGGGCCTACCTGGCGGCGCTCGCCGCCGCTGCGCTGGCGGTGGGCATCGTGCTGCGCGCCCGCTCCACCCGCCCGCGCCTCAAGGTCGCCGGCACCACGACCGCTTCGATCGGCGCCGGCGTCCTCCTGGCGTGCGCGATCTGCCTGTATTCTGCACGTGATATCCGACGCCACGCGCGCGACGCGGTGGTGGTGGCGCCGAGCGCGCGCCTCCTGGACGCCCAGCACGTGGTGATCTCCTCGCAGGCCGCTCTCCCGGAGGCGGCGCGCATCCAGCTCCTCGACGAGACGGCAGACTTCGCGCACGTGATCGCGGGTCGGACCGAGGGCTGGCTCCCCTCGAGCAGCGTCCTCCCGCTCGCGAAGTGACCTGCTGCACGAGGTCTATCTGGCAAGCATCCGCCGTGCCGACACCCCCTGTCGCATTTTCCATTGCAGGGGCGGGAGTGCGACCAACCTTACGCAGCAAGCCGGTCCACGGGGACCCGCGCCACGACGTCTGATCCGAGCCTTCGTACCGAACGGCCGCCGGGTGGATGCGTCGGCTCACGTGCACCTTGCACGCGAATGGTCTTCTCAAGGAGGTCTCGCAAATGATCGCGCAGTACGGGCTCGCCGTCTTCGGAGTCGCCCTCGCGCTCCTCGTGGTTCTCGTTCTCCTCTCGGGCGTCCGCTACATCCCCAACGATCGCGTCGGCGTGATCGAGAAGCGCTGGAGCCTCAAGGGCTCGGTGAAGAGCGGCTTCATCGCGCTCACCGGCGAGGCTGGCTACCAGCCGGAGCTCCTGCGCGGTGGTCTCCACTACCTCTTGCCGCTCCAGTACCGCGTGCACAAGACCGGCCTCGTCACCATCCCGCAGGGCCGGATCGGCTACGTGTTCGCGCGTGACGGCCAGGCGCTCGCCGCCACGCAGACGCTCGCGGGCACCGCGAGCTCCACCCAGTTCCAGGACGTCCGGCAGTTCCTGGCGGGCGGCGGGCAGCGTGGCCCGCAGCGCCAGATCCTTCGTGAGGGTACCTACGCGATCAACCTCGCGCAGTTCCTGGTCGTGACCGAGGGCAAGCTGTTCTACGTCACGCTCAGCCGCGAGGAGGACGGCGTGTTCCGCCAGATGGCCCAGACCATCGCGGAGCGCGGCGGCTTCTCGCCCGTGATCATCAAGGGCGCGGACGACATGATCGGCGTCGTCACCGTGCACGATGGTCGTTCGCTCGCGCAGGGCCAGATCATCGCCCCGGTGGTCGGTGACGACCCTTCGGATCCGCGCACCTACCACAACAACTTCCAGGACCCCGAGGCGTTCCTCGCGGCCCAGGGCTCGCGTGGTCGTCAGCTGCAGGTCCTCTGCGAGGGCACGTACAACATCAACCGCCTCTTCGCGACCATCGAGCTCATCCCGAAGACGGTGGTCGAGGTCGGCAGCGTCGGGGTCGTCGTCTCCTACACCGGGCTCGACGGCAGCGACCTCTCGGGCGCCGAGTACAAGCACGGCGAGCTCGTCAGGAAGGGCGAGCGCGGCGTGTGGAGCGAGCCGCTCTTGCCCGGCAAATACGCGTTCAACACGTTCGCCGGCAAGGTTATCACCGTGCCGACCACGAACTTCATCCTCAAGTGGACCAAGGGCGAGACCGGATCCCACCGCTTCGACGAGAACCTCTCCGAGGTCTCGCTGATCACGAAGGACGCGTTCGAGCCCTCGCTCCCGCTCTCGGTGGTCGTGCACATCGACTACCGCAAGGCCCCGCTCGTCGTGCAGCGCTTCGGTGACGTGAAGCGCCTCGTGGAGCAGACGCTCGACCCCATGGTCGCGGCGTACTTCAAGAACATCGGACAGACCCGGACGCTGATCCAGCTCCTCCAGGAGCGCAGCATCATCCAGGCGATCTCCAGCGAGGAGATGAAGGCGCGATTCATGCATTACAACCTCGAGCTCGAAGAGGTCCTCATCGGAACGCCTGCGGCAGGGGCGAACGACAAGCACATCGCGACCATCCTGGAGCAGCTCCGCTCGCGGCAGATCGCCGAGGAACAGATCGAGACCTACTCTCGACAGGAGAAGGCGTCGGGCAAGGAGCGCGAGCTGCGCGAAGCGATGGCGCGGGCCGATCGTCAGAAGCAGCTCACGGAGAGCGAGGTCGCCATCACCATCGAGGCGAACCAGGGTCGCGCCGCCTACGAGCGGAGCGTCCAGGCGGCAGCGCAGATGCGCATTATGGCGGAGGCCGAGGCGATGCAGATGCGCACGCTCGGCGAGTCGGATGCTGCGCGCGTTCGCATGATGGGCGAGGCGCAGGCCGACAAGGTGGCGCGCGTCGGTATCGCCGAGGCGGTCGCGATCGAGGAGCAGGTCCGCGCCTACGGCGGACCGCGCTACCAGGTGACCCAGAACGTGATGAAAAACTTCTCGGACGCCATCGCGACGGCGAAGGTGGACGTGGTTCCGAAGATCGTGATGGGTGGTGGTCAGGGAGGCAACGGCGCGAACGGCTCGGTGATGGAGACGCTCCTGGCGCTTCTCCTCTCCGACAAGCTCGGTGAGGCGGGTGACACGACGCTCGGTGACGCGAGCCGGTCGCGCACGCCAGAGCTGGAGTCGATGCGGACGAAGATCCGGAGCGAGCTGCTCGCCGGTCACACGAACGGGGTCAAGGTGCCGTCGGCAACGCTGCCGGCGGCGGCGACGAAGAGCTAACTCGAGCGCTGCTCCTGCGCCCCCTCTTCCGGAACGGAGGTGGGGGCGCCGGGCGTTCGAAGGTCGACCTCCGTTGCCACGTTGGTGTCCTGGCCGCGTACGATCTTGGTCGACGATGGATTCAGCTCGTTGCACGCCGCCGTCAGGGCGGCAGAGAGCGCGGCGGCGGTGGCGTAGCGTTGCTCGCGATCGCGGTGACAGGCCTTCGCGAACCACGCGTCGAACCCGGGCCCCAGCGCGGGATTGAACGTGGAGGGTACCGGCGGTCGCTCCTCGAGGAGGCGATGGTAGAGATCGTTCACCGTCTCCCCATCGAAGGCGAGCGTGCCCGTCGCGGCGTAGAAGAGGGTCACCGCAAGGCTCCACAGGTCGAGCATGGAGTCGGGCGTGATGCCGCCGCCCAGGTACTCCGGGCTCAGATAATGCGGCGTGCCGGCGAGCAGGCCGTTCGCGCCGAGCGTCGTGCCCGCGGGATCCGCGAGACCGAAGTCGATGATCTTCACGCAGAAGCCGCAGGCGCGCTCGGGGTCGTCGACCATGAAGATGTTCTCGGGCTTGATGTCCCGATGGATGATGCCGCGGCCGTGCGCTTCGGTGAGCGCGCGCGCGGTCTGCTCGGCGACGAGCGCGACCTCCTCCGGCGTGAGCGTCCCGCGGCGCTCGAGCCGCTCGGCGAGCGA
>JAYTBL010000781.1:0-3152 GCA_043736975.1 Polyangiaceae bacterium | reverse complement strand
ACACACTCGAGGACGAAGGTTACGCGGTCGTCCTGGCGAGCGGCGGAGCAGAGGGCATCGCGGCGTTCACCCGGGAGGCGCCCGCTTGCGTCCTGCTGGACGTGCGGATGCCGGACATCGATGGCCTGGCCGTCTGCGAGGCGATCCGCGCGCTACCCGGCGGAGACGAGATACCGATCCTCTTCTTGACCGCGCTCCGCGACGTGGACACCTTCGACCGCGCGCTCCGCGCCGGCGGCGACGACTTCCTCACCAAGCCGTTCCGCCCGAGCGAGCTCGTCATCCGCGTGAACGCGGCGCTCAAGCTGCGACGGCTCAGCGCCGAGCTGCGCGACCACTACGACATGCTCAAGCGACAGCGTGACGATCTCCTCCGCCTCCAGCTGCAGAAAGAGCGGCTCATGGCGTTCGTCGTCCACGACCTCAAGAACCCCGTCAACGCGATGGACCTGCACGCGCAGCTCCTCCTGCGTGACAAGGCGTTGCCCGAGAGCGCCCGCGACTCCGCGCTGCAGATCCGGATCGAGGCCCGACGCCTCACCCGGATGATCGTCAACCTGCTCGACGTCAGCAAGGCCGACGAAGGGCAGCTCGTGCCGAAGAGTACCCCGCTCGACCCGCGCGCGCTCGTGGACGAGGTCCTCGCCGAGCTCCGCGTGAACGCGGAGGGTCGCAAGGTCACGCTCCGGGCCTCCATCGAGACCGACCGGCTCTTTGCCGACGAGGAGCTACTCCGGCGAACGCTCACGAACCTCGTGGAGAACGCGATCCGCTATGCGCCGAGCGCCAGCTCGGTCCTCGTCTCCGCGGCCCACGTCGACAGTGGCACCGAGCTGCGCGTCGCCGATGGCGGCGCGGGGATCCCAATCGCGATGCGCGAGAAGGTCTTCGAGCCGTTCGTGCAGGTGGAGACCGGCGAGCGCGCCGTCAGCCGCGCCGGTCACGGCCTCGGCCTGAGCTTCTGCCGGCTCGCTGTCGAGGCCCACGGCGGGCGGATCTGGATCGAGGAGCACGCGCCGGGAACGGTGTTCTGCTTGAGGCTCCCCGATGGCCCATGACCCTCGGTCGGAGGACCGCTACGCACGCCTGCTCGACACCGCGCCCGACGCGATGGTCGTCATCGACCAAGAGGCACGGATCACCTTGGTCAACGCCCAGACCGAGCGGCTCTTCGGTTACGCGCGCAGCGAGCTGGTGGGTCAGGCCCTCGAGGTGCTCGTCCCCGAGCGATACCGAGCGATGCATCGCGGGCACCTCACGCGCTTCTTCGCGAGCCCCGGATCGCGGCCGATGGGCTCGGGCCGCGAGCTCCACGGCCGCCGCAAGGACGGCAGCGAGCTCCCGATCGAGGTGAGCCTCAGTCCCCTCCTGACCGACGAAGGCCTGACGGTCTCGGCATCGATCCGGGACATCACCGATCGAAAGGCCCTGGAAGTCGCGGCGCGGCTGAACGCGGAGCGACTGAGCAGCGCCGTCGAGAGCATGGAGGAGTCCTTCGCGCTCTTCGACGACCAGAGCCGGCTCGTCCTCTGCAACAGCGTTTACCGTCGCCTCCTCGGAGATGCCGTGGAGGGGGCGGTCATCGGGAGATCCTACGAGGAGCTGCTCGAGGCCTGGCGTCCAAGCCTCGCCTTCGACGACGACGCGAGCGCCGCGTCCTTCCGTGCGGAGCGCTCCCGCAGCCTGGGCAAGACCACGAGCTTCCACGTCCGGCTGAAGGACGGACGCAGCCTTCGCGTCCATGACCGGGCGACGCCGGAGGGCGGCTTCGTCAAGATCATCTGGGATCTGACCGAGGACGAACGACAGGCCGAGGAGCTCCGGGAGGCGCGCACCGCCGCCGAGTCGGGAAGCTCGGCGAAGTCGGAGTTCCTCGCGTCGATGAGCCACGAGCTGCGCACTCCGCTCAACGCCATCCTGGGCTTCGCGCAGCTCTTGCAGCGCGACAAGAAGGCGCCGCTCGTCGAACGGCACCAGGAGCGCGTCTCCGAGATCATCAGGGGCGGAGAGCATCTCCTCCGCCTCATCAACGACATCCTCGATCTGTCGCGGATCGAAGCGGGCGCGGTGTCGATCTCGCTGGAGCCGGTCAGCGTGCGCGAGGTGCTCGACGAGGTAGGGCGGACGCTCCAGCCGATCGCGTCGCGCCAGGGCATCACGATCGAGCTCGGGGCGCTGCCCGAGGGGCTGCCGATGATCGCCGCCGACCGCACGCGATTTTCCCAGGTCCTCATGAACTTCGGCTCCAACGCGATCAAGTACAACCGGTCGGGGGGCAAGGTGGTCTTCGAGGTCTCGTGGGCCGCGCCGGAGGTCGTCCGCACGAGCGTCCGTGACACCGGGATCGGCATTCCGTTCGCGAAGCAGGAGAAGCTCTTTCAGCCTTTCCAGCGGGCCGGACAGGAGACCGGCCCCATCGAAGGCACCGGCATCGGGCTGGTCATCACCAAGCGGCTCGCGGCCCTGATGGAGGGGACCGTCGGCTTCCGCAGCGTCGTCGACGAGGGCTCCGAATTCTGGATCGACCTCCCCGTTCATCCCTCCGGCGTGCACTCGAGCCCGCCCAGCCCCTCTCGCCGCCCGCCGGTATCGAAGCGCAACGATGGCGTCCGGCGGCTCGTCCTGTACGTCGAGGACAATCCCGCGAACGTCATCTTCATGCGCGATCTCGCGAGCTCGGTAGAAGACATCGAGCTCGTGACGATGCCCACCGCGGAGCTGGGCATCGAGCTGGCGGTCGCGCGCCGGCCGGCACTCATCATCATGGACATCAACCTCCCGGGGATGAGCGGGCTCGATGCGCTGCGCGTGCTCCGCGCGACCCCGGAGACGAGGAGCATTCCCGTCATCGCGCTGACGGCAGCGGCCTCCGACCGTGACCGGCAGCGCGGCGTCCAGGCAGGCTTCTACCGCTACCTCACGAAGCCCGTGCAGGTGGACGAGCTGGTCGCGACGATCGAGGCGGTGCTCGCCTCGGCCCCCTGAGCGCCCCTCGGCGCGCCGATCGCGCTATCTTCGCTCGGTGAGCGAGGTTCCGAAGAAGCCGCCGGCGATGGATGCCGAAGACCACACCCTCGCGGCGCCGCCGGGAGGCGCGCTGGTCGCGCGGCTCACGAAGGCCGAGGAGGAGCCGCCGCTCGTCGCCGGGCGCT
>JAYTBL010000780.1:0-7808 GCA_043736975.1 Polyangiaceae bacterium | reverse complement strand
TTATTTCCTGGTCCCAGCGCCGCGTACGGAACTTGCGCGCGGCACAGGATGAAGCTGCGTCTCGCCCTCATCGGCCTCTCCACGCTCGCCATCGTGGTGCGCGCGGCCTCCGCCGGCGCTGCCCCCGCCCCGGGCCCGGTCTGCACGCCGGCCACGATGAGCCCGCGCGCGGCCTCCATCCCCGCGAACCTCCCCGGCTTCGCGTACACCGCGCTCGCCGCGACCACGAGCGATGTGCAGCTCTATCAAGGGACCTCGAGCACCGATCTCCAGGTCGCGGTGGGCCCCGTGGTCGACGGCCTCCTCAAGGTGCTGCCGAAGACGCCGCTCGTCGTCGGCAACACGTACCGCCTCGAGTTCTCGTCGTTCTGCCAGTACGGCCCGACGAAGCCGCAGGATCCCGTGACCTTCACCGTCGCCCCCGAGGCGCCGCTGCCCACGAAGCTCGCCGGCGCGCTCGCAGCGCGGAGCGTCTCGCTGCACGACTACGGCACGACCGCCTTCGCCATCACGACCTCGGCGGTGCTCGATCCAGAGATGAAGCCCTGGCAGGGCATCTACCAGCTCGTGCTCGTGCTCGATGGCAGGGTGGTCGACACACGCAGCATCATCGCGTCGGACGACACGGTGAAGGTCTCGGCCGACGGCTGGTGCGATGCCGCGCTCGCCGCCACCAAGAATCACAACGTGCAGCTCCGCGGACGCCTCCCCTTCGCGCCGACGCTGGACACGCTCGGGGCGCCGATGACCTTCGACTGCCCGGCGCCCGCGTTCGGGACGTCGTCGGGGAGCCCGCCGGTGGCGCCGCCGCCCGGGAGCTCGTCGAGCAGCTCGGGCAGCGCGACGCCGGGCGGGACCAGCAGCACCACCGCGGGCGGGTGCGCGATCGCGCCGCCATCCGCGCGCGCCGCGCTGCTGCCGCTGATCGGTCTCGCGCTGGGGGCCGTCCTGGTGGCCCGTCGTCGCCGCGCGCGCCGCTGAGTCGTCGCGGGGACCGCCTCGCCGACCGGCGGTGTCAGCCGATGTCATTTTCGTCGTGGCCTCGCGGTGGCCAAGCTTCTCTGCATGAAGCTACTGGCTCACGCAGCCTGCGCAGCTGCCCTTGTGTTTGCGACCTCTCTCGCTCACGCCGACGACGAACCTCCGCCCCCCGCGATGGTGGTGGACAGTGTCTACCTGCGCAGCGGCAGCACGGTGCTCGGCCGCGTGACCGACATCGCCACCGGTGATCACGTCACGGTCCTCACGCCCGCCGGTGAGCTGCGGACCCTTCCGTGGTCGGACGTCGATCGCGTGGTGGTCGCGAACACCGGGCGCCCGCCCGCCCTGCACCCTGCGCCCACGCCTGCGCCGCTCGAGCACGACGGCGCGGCGATGGTCGGCCCGTTCGCCTTCGTGCACATCGAGGCCTCGGGTACGACCTACCTCTATCGCGCGCCGCGCGGCACCACCGACTACGAGACGGTGTGCACGGCGCCCTGCGACATGGATCTCCCGATCAACGACGAGTACCGGATCGGCGGCAACGGGACCAAGACGACCCCGAGCTTTCGGCTGAAGGCGAGCGCCGGGGGCAGGGTCACGCTCAAGGTCGACGGCGCGAACTGGTTCGGCATCGTCGGCGGCGGAACACTTGCGGTCGCGGGCGCGTTCGTCGCGTATGCCGGCCCGCCGGGCTCGCGTGCCTTGCGTTCGGCGGCGCCGCCACCGCGCTCGGCGCGTTCGTCTTCGCCCGCAGCAGCACCACCGAGGTCGCGCAGGTCTCACCGAAGGCGGCGGACGACGCGTTCCTGCGCGCCCCGTCGTGGCGCAGCGCCAGCGCGACGGAGCATGGGAGCCGCGCGACCTTCCCGCTGCTCTTCGAGCGCCGATTCTGATTCTATTCGTGGAAGAACGCGATCAGCTCCGCGTTCACGCGCTCCGGGTCGTCGTGCTGGACCCAGTGCGTCGCGTTCGGCAGGAACACCACGCGCGCGTTGGGCACGAGCTCCGGCGAGGGGGTCGCGAGATCACGACCGAGATGCCGATCCTTCTCTCCCCAGAGCACTAGCGCCTCGACCTCGGTCCGGACGATCGGCACCGCCGCGCCGCGGAAGATCGCGCGGTACCAGTCGACCATCGAGGTCACCGCGCCGGGCTGCGAGAACGCCTCGGCGTAGCGCGCGAGATCTTCGCGCGAGAACGCGTCGGGGTTCGTCGGCTCCTCGCGCAGCGGCTTGAGGAAGAACGCGAACTCATCGAGGCGCGCCACCGCCTCGGGTAGCGCCGGGAGCTGGAAGAAGAACATGTACCAGCTGCGGATCAGCTGGATCGGGTTGCGCATCAGCTCCTCGAGCAGGCGCTTCGGGTGCGGACCGTTCAGGACCACGAGCCGCTCGACCATCTCCGGCCGACTCATCGCGAAGGACCACGCCACGCCCGCCCCCCAGTCATGACCAACGACGAACGCCTTCTTCTCTTCGCAGGCCTCGATGAGCGCCGCGACGTCATCGGCGAGCCGCTTCGCCCCGTACGCCGAGACCTGCTTCGGCTTGTCGGAGAGGTTGTAGCCGCGCTGATCGGGCGCGACGACGCGGTACCCCGCCGCGGCGAGCGCCGCGATCTGACGACGCCACGCGAACCAGAACTCGGGGAAGCCATGGAGCAGCACCACCAGCGGCCCCGTGCCGAGCATGACGTAGTGAAGCCGGACCCCCGGCTCGACCCGTGCGTAGCGGTGCTCGAAGAGCGATTCGTCGACCTGCCCCGCCACCGCCATGGCAATCAGCGGGCTTGCTGGTGTCCGCGCTGGTCGCCGAGGCCGGCCTTTGCCGCGCGCTGCTCGATCATCGACTTGAGCTCGTCGACCTCGTTCGACTGCAGGAGCGCCTGCTCGAGGGAGATGAAGCGGCGCAGGTACAGGTTCATGAGCGACTGGTTGAGGGTCATCATGCCGTGCTTGTCCTGACCGACCTGCATCGAGCCGTAGATCTGGTGGATCTTGTTCTCGCGAATGAGGTTCCGCACCGCGGCGTTGGGCACCAGGATCTCCATCGCGAGGCAGCGCCCGGGCTGCCCGGCACGCGGCATGAGCTGCTGCGTGATGACGCCCTGGAGGACGAACGACAGCTTGTTGCGGATCTGATCCTGCTGGTGCGCCGGGAACACGTCGACGATGCGGTTGATGGTGGCCACCGCGCTGTTGGTGTGGAGCGTGGCGAAGACGAGGTGCCCGGTCTCGGCGATGGTGAGCGCGGCCTCGATGGTATCGAGGTCGCGCATCTCGCCGACCAGGACGACGTCCGGGTCCTGACGGAGGACGTAACGGAGCGCGCCCTTGAACGACGCGGTGTCGGCGCCGATCTCGCGCTGGTTCACCACCGCCATCTTGTGCGGATGGAGGTACTCGATCGGATCCTCGATGGTGAGGATGTGCACGCGCTGCTCGCTGTTGATCTTGTCGATGATCGACGCGAGCGTCGTGCTCTTGCCCGAGCCGGTGGGACCGGTCACGAGCACGAGGCCGTTCGGCTTGTTCGCGATGTCGGCGATGACCGGCGGCAGGCCCAGCTCGTCGTAGGAGAGGATCTTGAAGGGAATGGTCCGGATGGCGGCGGCGACGGCGCCGCGCTGGAGGTAGATGTTGCCGCGGAAGCGCGACAGGTTCTTCACGCCGAAGGAGAGATCGAGCTCGCTGTCCTTCTCGAACGCGATCTTCTGCTCCTCGGTCATGATCGAGTAGCTGAGGTGCTTGGTGTCGACCGGGGTGAGCGGCGGCAGCTTGAGCGGGATCACCTCGCCATCGATCCGCAGGAGCGGCGGCGCCCCGGCGGTGATGTGCATGTCGCTGGCGCCTTTCTCCACCATCGCCTTGAGGAGCTGGTGGAGGTTGACTCGGACATCGGCAGGCTGCGTCATAGGAGATGAAGCGTATCGCAGCGGACGGCTCGGACAGGAGCAGAAGTTCCGCGCCGAGGACTACCGGTAGGCGTTGGTGCGTGTGCTCGGGATCGCTCAGCGCACCGCGGAGAGGACGTAGGGCTGTGCTTTGCGCCCAGCGAGCTCACGCCGATGCAGACCTGGGCGGTGCCGGCGGCGACGTTGACGGTCACGCCCCGCGCGTTCTGCACCGCCGGAACGCACTTGCCCGCGGACCGCCCCCGTCGTGCGCCGCGATCCGTGCCTTCAGCCAGTCGGCGAGGAGACCTCCGCCGCGCAACCGTACGCAGTGATCGCGGCGCACGCGCCGACACAGAACAGGGCATTGTTCATTCGATCTCCTTCGGTGGCCCGGCTGACTCGGTGAGTCCCGTGGCTTTGCGTCCCCCGCTCGCGCGACAGAAATGCAGCAGCGTCCGAGTGTGAACGGCCCTGTCCGCCGTCGGTTAAGGCCGAGGTCTCCGGTGGTCGCATTCTCTTCGGGCGCAGCTACCTCTCGCCCGATGGTGGACACCGGTCGCGACGGCGCCTCCAGAATCGTTCAGATCCTTCACTATCGGGCGCAGGGCGCGGCGACGCCCGCCTGATCGTTCTGACCCTTCATCATGACGAGGTGACGGTCGAGATCGGCGGGCGGGCCTCAGTCGGCCATCGTGACGCGGAGGATCTCCTCCGTGGTCGTGACGCCGTCGAGGACCTTCAGGATGCCGCTCATTCGCAGGCTGATCATGCCCTGCTTGATGGCCGCCATCTTGAGCTCCGCGGTCGAGGAACCCTGGAGGACCATCTCCTTGAGCGTGTCCGTGAAGCGCATGACCTCGTAGAGCGCGACGCGCCCCTTGTAGCCGGTGCCGTTGCAGGTGCGGCAGCCGAAGCCCTTCATCAGCCGGCCGTTCGCCATCTGCACCTGGTCGTTCGTGAAGCCGAGATCGGTGAGCGCGGCGGGCTCGAGCTGGATGGTCTGCCTGCAGTCTACACAGACTTTGCGGGCGAGACGCTGGGCGAGCACGAGGTTCACGGATGCCGTGATGAGGAACGGCTCGACGCCCATGTTGAGGAGGCGCGAGATGGTGGCCGGCGCGTCGTTGGTGTGGAGCGTGGAGAGCACGAGGTGGCCCGTGAGCGCCGCCTTGACGGCGATCTCGGCGGTCTCGAAGTCGCGGATCTCGCCGACCATGATGATGTCGGGGTCCTGCCTCAGGAAGGCGCGTAGCGCCATCGCGAAGTTCAGGCCGATCTCGTCGTGCATCTGCACCTGGTTGATGCCGTGGAGGTTGTACTCGACGGGATCTTCCGCGGTGCTGATGTTGGCGTCGGTCTTGTTGAGATCGCTCAGCGCCGAGTAGAGCGTGGTGGTCTTGCCCGAGCCGGTGGGGCCCGTGACGAGCACCATTCCCCAGGGCTGGTGGATGGCCCAGAGGAAGTCGTCGAGCGGCTTCTGATCGAAGCCGAGCTTGGTCATGTCGAGCTGCAGGTTCCCCTTGTCGAGGAGCCGCATGACGATCTTCTCGCCCCACAGCGTGGGCAGCACGCTGACGCGGAAGTCCATCTCCCGGCCCTTGCCGAGCTTCAGCTTGATGCGTCCGTCCTGCGGGAGCCGGCGCTCGGCGATATCGAGCTGGCTCATGATCTTGAGGCGGCTCGCGATCGCGTTCTTCAGCTTCAGCGGCGGCGTCATCTCCTCGATGAGCACGCCGTCGACGCGGTAGCGCACGCGCAGCTTCTTCTCGTAGGGCTCGATGTGGATGTCGCTCGCGCCCTTCTTGATGGCGTTGAGGAGCACCATGTTCACCAGGCGCACGGTGGGCGCGTCCTCGCTGGCCTTCTCGAGCTCGAGGACGTTCATGTCCTCTTCTTCGCCAGAGAACTCGATCTCCGACTCGTCGAAGCCGGCCATGACCTCGTCGTACGAGGGGCCGGCGCTGTAATAGCGCTCGACGGCGGCGGCGATCGCGCTCTCGCTCGCGATGACCGGCTCGATGTTGTAGCCGGTGAGGAACTTGAGGTCGTCGATGGCGTGGAGGTTGGTGGGATCGGCCATCGCCACGATGAGCGAGCTGCCGGCGCGCGAGACCGGGATGACCCGGTGCTTCTCGCACTGCTCCTTGGAGACCAGCTTCAGGATCTCCGCGTCGATCTCGTACTCTTCGAGATTGATCGTGGGGACGCGGTACTGCTGCGAGAGGAAATTCGTGATCTCCTGGTCGCTGATGAAGCCCAGTCGCGCGAGCGTGTAGCCGAGGTTCTGTCCTGAGCGGTTCTGCTCGTCCTGCGCCTGACGTAGCTGCGCGAGGGAGATCAGCTTCTCCCTGACGAGGAGCTCGCCGAGCCGGTTCTGGTTCGCCATGGAAGCGAAAGCGTCGGTGATACTGCGAGATCCGTCAATGCTTCGCTTCGCCTACATCAGAGCTGCGGGAATGCGCGCGGCGCGAAATCGGCGGGCGATGCACGCGCCGGTGACCGACGCCGCGCCCGGTCGCGTCGCCGCGTCGGCAGACCGGTCTCAGGCTCGGCTTCGCGGGCCGGCTCCTACTCCTCGTAGGCCTCCATGCGCTCCTGCCGCGTCAGCTCCGCCGACGGGGTGAGGTGGTGGAGCGGCGTGGCCACCATCGGCGCCGCGGCGCACGCGGCCTTCGTCCCGCGGACGAGGTGGGCGGTGAGCGGGCCCGCGAGGACGAGCAGCGCCACGAGCGGAGAGAGCGCGAAGCCCGCGGCCAGGTGGGTGATGACGGCACTGGTCTTCATCACTTGCCACCGACGACGCGCCAAGCGCCCTGCTCGAACTTCCAGCGCAGCTCCATCGGCTCCACTGTCGAGGTCGCGACGAGCGAGAGGATGACTGCGGCGAGGCGGGATTTCATGATTTCTCCAGGGAAAGGCGCGCGGCGTGCCGGCCAAACGTCTCCCCGTCGGCCGCGGGCGCGACCGGTTGCGTCTTTTTGTTCTCTCCCGATGCTAGATTCGGCCGCCTTGCCCTTGTTCGATCGCATCTTCGGCAGAGGACGTCATGCGTCCGCGGCGCGGACCGCCGAGCTGCGCGGCGACCTCGCACGCGCCGCCGAGCTCTTCGGGGAGGCGGGCCAGCCCGACGAGGCGGCGCGCGTCATGCTGCTCCGCGCCGACGGCGAGACCGACGCCCGCACCAAGCTCCAGTACCTCGCGCAGGCCTCGCAGCTTGCGACGAAGGACAGCGACCGCCAGAAGGACGCCCGGCTCCGCCGCGCCGAGCTCCTCCTCGCGCTCGCCGGTGACACGGTGGTCAGCGCCGTCGCCCGGCACGAGGTCATCGAGGCGGCGAAGGACCTCGAGGCCATCGGCGAGCAGCTCAAGGCCGCGGAGGCCTTCGGCCGCGCCGGTGACAAGGAGGGCGAGGCGCGCGCGCTCCAGGCCGCGGGGGACGTGGAGCGGCTCGAGTTCCTGCTCTCGTCGGAGCAGTTCAAGGAGCGCGTCTCGCGCGCCCGCGAGGATCGCACCAAGGACGTCGATCTCATGATCGCCTGCGGCCGCCGGCGCGAGGCGCTCGCCGCGCTCGACGAGCTGCTGAAGGCAACGCCCGACGACGCGCCGCTCCGCGAGCGCGCGAACACGCTTCGCTCACGCCGCGTCGAGGCGCCGATCGTGGGCCTCGAGATGCTGGGCGCGCGCTGGACGATGGTGCTGGGCAGCGAGGTGGTGATCGGCCGCAGCGAGGGCGCGATCAAGGTCAGCTCGAACGCCGTGAGCCGTCAGCACCTGCGGATCACGCGCGAAGGCGACGACATCGTGGTGCGCGATCTCGACAGCCGCAACGGCACCCAGCTTCGCGGGGTCAACCTCGCGGGCACGCTCCCGGTGCGCGACGGGCTCGACCTCAAGCTCGGTCGCGAGGTGACGCTGCGCATCTACCCTTC
>JAYTBL010000779.1:0-7818 GCA_043736975.1 Polyangiaceae bacterium | reverse complement strand
CCTCAAGAACGACGAGCTCTTCACCGCGCAGGAGCGCGCCACCATCAAGCAGATGCGTGACAGCGGCCGCCCCGAGCTCGAAGAGATCGCCGACAAGCTCGAGGACGGCAAGACCGACTTCTGGCGCCAGAAGAAGCAGCTGGAGCTCGACGGCGCCGACCAAGTCATGATCAAGCGCTACGCGTCGGCCGTCGCCTATGCGCGCAAGTACAACATCCGTAACCCGCAGCTCTCACGCGCCGTCAGCCGGCTCGCGTACTACACGGACATCATCTCCGGCGGCGACGCGAAGATGGCCGAGTACGTCACGTCCACGCCCGACCCGACGAACAAGGGCGCGACGCGCCTGACCTACTCGCCGCGCCAGTACGTGCAGACGCGCCCCGGCCTCTCCGCGCTGCCGCCTCCGCAGGGCAACGCTTCGTCGTTGCCTGCCGCTCCGTGAACGAGGAACAACCGATGCGTACCTTCCAGCTCCTCGGCACCTTTCCTGGTCGCGCTCCTCTCGGTCGCGCCGTCGCGTTCGTCGCGCTCTCCGCGGCGCTCGCGGGCGCGGCGCTCGTCGCTCCCGCCTGCGGTGGCGACAAGCCCGTCAACTATCCCGGCGCGGAGGCCGGGGCGGGGACGCCCGTCACCGACAACCAGGGCGCGCAGGTCGGCGTCGTCGAGGGCGCAGGCACCTCCGGCCTCTCGGGCTCCGCGAAGTCGGCGTACGAGGCGGGCTGGCAGGCCTGGCTCAAGGGCGACCTCGCGACTGCGAAGAGCAAGTTCACGGAGGCTGGCGGCCTCGACTCGAAGTCGCCCTCGCCCCCGTACTCCCTCGGCGTCGTCAACGAGCACCTCGGCGACAAGTCAGGCGCGCAGCAGGCGTTCCGGACCGCGTTCTCCAACGCGCCCGATCACGAGCTATCGATGTGCGCATACGCGCTCTCTCTCGCGAACGGCGGCAGCGCCGGCGAGGCCGATACGTTCCTCACCGACAAGCGCGCGAAGAAGGCGGACTCGCCGCGCCTCACCGCGTGCAACGCCGAGGTGAAGTCGATCGCCAAGGATCACGCCACCGCTCAGCAGCTCGCGCAGGACGCGCTGCGCATGGATCCGAACTTCAAGGACGCGATGGTCACCATCGCGCGCGATCACTACCGCGCGCGCAAGATGGACCTCGCGAAGTACGCGCTCCAGGCCGTGCTCGAGGGCTTCGGCGACGCGACTCCCGCGCGCGACAAGGAGAACGCGGAGGCCCATCTCCTGCGCGGTCTCATCATGCGCGAGTCCGGCTCGCGCATCATCGCGCTCAAGGATTTCGAGGCTGCGAGCGCGAAGCGGCCGGACCTCGTCGAGGCGCTGGTCAACCTCGGCTCGATGCGGCTCGAGGCCGGCAACGCGAACGACGCCTTGGCGCCGCTCGAGGCGGCCACGCGCTTCGGCCCGAACCTCGCGCTCGCGCACCTGAACCTGGGCGACTGCTACCGCCTCCTCCAGCGCTACGCCGACGCCAAGACCGAGTTCGACAAGGCGCTCGCGCTCGACTCGAGCCTCGCCGCCGCGCACTACGATCTCGGCCTGATGTACCTCACGGCGCAGAGCATCCCCGGCACGAGCGCTGACCAGCAGGTCTCGACCGCCATCAAGGAGCTCGAGACCTACAAGACGATGCGCGGCGCGAAGGCGCCGCCCGGCGTGAACGACGAGATCGATGATCTTCTCGGCCGCGCGAAGGCGAAGCAGGCGGAGCTGAAGAACACAGTGGCCCCGCCGGCCGGCGCCAAGCCTGCCGCTCCCGCGGCCGCCAAGCCCGACGCCGGCGGGATCGTCAGGGATATGCAATGATGAACGTCATGCGCATTTCCCCTGCGGGTGTTCTGGCCGTCGGTCTGTGCCTCGCGTCGCTCTCGGCCGGCCCGCTCGCCGCGGCCGACGAGGCGGGCTCCGTCACGCTGCGGGCCATCACGGTGACCGGCACGCACCGCAGGCCCGCAGCCGTGATCGAGGTCGCGCGCGCGAAGCCCGAGATCAAGCTCAAGGATCTGCAGGACCCGAAGGTCGAGAAGATCATGCGGGCTGCCGCCAACGCTGCGTTCTGAGGAAGATCATGCCCCGCACCATTCGCCACGGACTCGTCATCGCCTTCGCCCTCGGGATCGTCGTCGCCTCCGGCGAGGGATCGGCCGAGGCGCAGCAGAAGGGCGGGGGCGTGATCACGATCAACGAGGTCACCATCGTCGGCCGCGTGCAGAAGCCCGTTGCCTCGGTCGACGTGAGTAAGATCCAGCCCAAGCTCACGCTTGCCGAGCTCCGTCAGCCCTTCCTCGATCGCATCGAGGAGGCGGCGCGCAAGGACCCGTTCTGATCGCGTGATCCCGTTCGTCGCGATCCTTGTCGCGCTCGCGTGTGCCGTGGCGAGCGGACGGCGCGTGTGGCTCGCCGCGAATGCGACCGCCCTCCATCCCGACGCGATGGCCGATGCGCTCGGCCGCGCGAACGACCCGGGCGTCCTCGAGCGACTGCGCGCGCTCGTCGCGACGATCCCCGATGCCGACTGGGAGCGCGACCTCCTCGAGGCGCTCGCTGCGCCGCCGGCGCTGCGGGTCGCGCTCGTCAACGAGCAGATGACCGAGCTCGACTACCGCATCCAGCGCTGGTCGCGCGTCCCGCGGGTCTGCGCCAGCATCACCTCGAGCGCGGGCTTCATGCTCGGGACGCTGGTGCTCCGCAACGGGCTCGCCGCCGACACGAGCGAGCTGACGAGCGACGTTGCCGAGCTGGTCATCCGGGGCCTGGTGGCCGACGCGCTCCTGGTCGCGGCGATGGGGATCATTGGGATGGCCTTCTGCATCGGGGCCCAGTCGGAGGCCCGACGCATCGCCAAGGCCCGCTCGAAGGGCGCGGATCGCCTGGTGGAGCGGCTCGAGCGGATCATCGAGGAAAACCCCTGTACTTACGCGCAGTCGCTCGGCTAGAATCGGGAGGTCGGAACTTTTCGGGGGCCGTGGCGTCTTAGCTACACGACGAGGAGCGATCTCTCATGAACGCAGGACCGCAGCCGGGCGCAGGACCGGGCAATCGACCGGGACAGATGACTGCGGTCATGCGCGCGATGTCCGTCGCGCAGGGACCGAAGGTCCTGCGCATCGGTCTGGTGCAGGGCGGGCGCGTCATCGAAGAGCGCATCATCAAGCAGCGCGTGACGGTGACGGTCGGCTCCAACGAGAAGTCGATGTTCGTGATCCCGTCGCAGGCGATCCCGCCGATGTTCAAGCTCTTCGAGCTGCTCGGGAGCGACTACTACCTCAACTTCCTCGACGGCATGAACGGGCGCATCGCGCTCGCCACCGGCATCACCGACATCCAGTCGCTGCGCGGCCAGGCGAAGAAGGTCGGCGGCGCCTACCAGGTGAAGCTGACCGAGGAGGCGCGCGGCAAGGTCGTCGTCGGTGAGACGACGTTCCTCTTCCAGTTCGTCGCGCCGCCGCCGGTGCAGCCGCGCCCGCAGCTCCCGCTCGCGGTCAAGGGCGGCATCGCCTCCACCATCGACTGGACGCTGACGATCATTGCCGCGTTCAGCTTCCTGCTGCACTTCGGCATCGTCGGCGCGATGTACTCCGACTGGATGGATCCGGTCGTCGGTGACGACTTCAACGTCGCCGGCCTCGTCGACATGATGAAGAACATCCCGCCGCCTCCCGTGGTGGAGACGCCGGAGACGAACACGCAAGCGACCGCGACCGCGACCGCGACCGCGGCGGCGGCGGCGAACACGCCCAAGGGCGGCGGCGCGGGCGGCGCGAAGAGCGGCAGCGCTGGCAAGAGCGCGGGCAACGTCAGCGACGCGAAGGCGGCGGCGCTCTCCGCCCAGGCCGACGCGATGCAGATGCAGATGCTCGCCGCGCTCAACGGTGGATCGTCGGTGCAGGGCGCGCTCAACCGCAGCGACATTCCCCCGGTCGACCTCTCCGGCGCCGCGGCGTCCAACGCGGGCGTCGCGCACGGCAACGGCGATCTGAAGATCGGCGGCGGAGGCTCTCCGGTCCAGGGCGGCGGCAAGGGCGGCGGCCTCGCCGGTATCGGCGGCGGCACCAAGGGTGACGGGACGGGCGGCGGTGCGGGTGCCGAGACGAAGGTCGCAGGCCCGACGGGCGTGGCCCAGATCGGTGGCTCCTCGGCGACGGTGCCCATCTCCGACGCCGACCGCGTCGTCGCAGGTCTCCGCGCGCGCTTCCGCAGCTGCTACCAGACAGGCCTCAACAGCGACCCGAGCATGAGCGGCAAGGTCGTGATCAGCGCCCGCGTCGGTCCGAACGGTGAGGTCTCCGGCGCCGACGTGGCGCAGAACACAGGCCTCTCGCCGGCCGTCGCGCAGTGCATTGCTGGCGTCGTGAAGCGCGCAACGTTCAGCGCGCCCGGCGGCGGCGGCTCGACCCTACAGATCCCGGTAACGTTCGTTCAGCAGGGGAAGTAGCGACCGACCGCGAAGAAGGCGCGCCACGCGATCGTGGCGTGCCTTTCTCGTTTTGTACGACAGTGGCGTGAACGCCCCGGGGCGGCCGCGCAACTGATGGCCTAGCATATGAAGATTGTTCGGGTTTGCGGCACGTGCGGAAGGGGTTTGCGTCGTTGACACCCCTTCAGCTTGTACGTAAGCTTGCCGTCTCTGACTGGTGGGAGGCTTGATGCGCGTCGGCTCTTTCAGATGGGTGTTCCCGGTGGCGGTTCTGGCGTACCTCGTCTCGTCCGAGGCGGGCGCCGTCGCGCAGACCGCGCCCCCCGCTGCGCCTCCGCCTCCGCCTCCTGGGGATGCGACCGGCCAGGTCGGCTTCCAGCGCAAGACGTCGCTCACTCCCGAGGAGCAGCTTGCCGAGTCGGCGAAGCACCTCGGTCGGATGGAGCAAGCCGCCGCCGGCGTCCGCAAGATGCTCGAGGAGGCGCGCAGGCAGCGTGACGTCGTGAAGACGCTCTGCCTCAACGACAAGCTCTCGCAGGTCGATGTCGCGATTCGCTCGGGCCGCGACCGCCGCACGCAGCTGACCGCCGCCGTCGGCCGCAAGGATACCGAGCTCGCGAACCACGAGTTCACGATCCTCACTGTCCTCCGCCAGCGCAGCGAGCAGCTCGTTGCCGAGGCGAACCAGTGCATCGGCGAGGAGGCTGCGTTCGTCGGTGACACGCGGACGAAGGTGACGATCGACCCGTCGATTCCGCCGGACGAGACGCCCTACCCGAACACCGACCCCACGCTCGTGATCAGCCCGCCGCCCTGCACCAGCTGCACGCTCTGAGCCTGAACGAACGGACACGTTTCTGCGCTTGCAGTGAGGCTTGAGCCCGTGTAGTTCCTGGTCGTACGCTGCGACCCAATCTCGCCAATCGGCGGTCCCCGTAGAGGAAGTCGTCTCGCGGTGCGCTGTCTCCAAATGGCCCGCTTCGACGATCCCGGACCTCGTTTGCGCCCCATGACGAAACGCCTGAAACCCTTCCTTCACCTCGCTCGGTTCGCTGGCGCTTCGGCGCTCGCGCTGGCCCTCTTCACGCCGCGCGACGCATCAGCGCAGGAGTGGCTAAAGGATCGGCGCTATGCCGAGGGGGCGGGAATCCGCGTCGGGGATCTGGAGCTCCACCCAGGCATTGGCGGCGAGATCGGCTACGACTCCAACTGGTTCTTGCGGACGCAGAAGGAGGACCCTCGGTTCGTCAACGGCGCGCCCGGGAACCCACCGGTCGAGGCCGGCACGCTCCGCATCACCCCGTCGTTCTCCATCAGCACGCTCTCACAGCAACGGGCCGAAGGCGCCCCGCTCGCCCCTCTCGCGTTCCGGGCGGGCATCGCCGCGACCTACCGAGAGTTCGTGGGTCCGCAGGAGGTCCGCGACCAGCGGAACGTCTCGGGCAACGCGACCGCGCGGCTCGACATCTTCCAGGGGCGTCCGCTGGGCTTTGGCGTCTTCGCGAATTACCAGCGGCTCATTCAGCCCGCGGTCGTCTCGGACCCGAACCTGTCGTTCAACCGGAGCGACGTCGGTGCTGGCGCCGAGGTCATCGTGATGCCGGGCGGAGGCACACTCGACCTCCGCGGCGGGTACCAGTTCATCGGCGCCCTGTTCGAGGAGTCGAACGGCGCGCCGTTCACGAGCCTCACGCACGAGGTCTCGCTGCGCAACCGGTGGAGGTTCCGCCCGCGCACCGCGCTCTTCCACGACACGACGCTCCGATTCATCAACTACCCGAACGCCTCGCGCGCCATCAACTACCTCAACGACTCGACTCCGCTGCGTACGCGGTTCGGAGTGACCGGCCTCATCACGGACCGGTTCGGCGTACTGCTCTCCGCCGGCTACGGCGCGACCTTTTTCCAGAACGCCAACCAGATCTCCTCGCAGCAGTACGACAGCCTCAACGCACAGGCGGAGGGTACGTTCTACCTGTCGCAGGGCGCAGGAGGCGGCGAACCTGGGCAGGCAACGCTCCTGCTGTCAACGGTATCGCTCGGCTACGTCCGCGACTTCCAGACGAGCCTGCTCGGAAACTACTACGACTCGAACAAGGGGTATGCGAGGCTCGTGTACTACTTCGGCGGCCGCGTACTGCTCCAACTCGACGGGTACTTCGAGGCGCTTGGCTACCCGCAGCCTTTCTACAACGGCGCTACAGGGCCCGTGCAAGTCAACGGCGCCAACGGGACGCCGACGGGCGATTTCACGAACTTCAAGGTCGGTGGCAAGGTCTTCGGCGAGTACCGGTTTACCGAGTCTTTCGCGATGAACGCAACGCTCGACTACGCGCAGACGATCAGCGACACGCAACTCGAGGTCTCGCCCGCCGCCGCCGGAGCCGCGCCGGGGTCGACCGGGCTCTTCGACCTCAACTGGCGTCGCTTCCAGGCCTTCCTCGGCGCGCGTCTGTTCTTCTGAGCCGGTCCTGACCCACGCTCCGCGCGAGCGGTAGGGGGGTCTGAATGTGGGTGCCGCAGGCGGCCACCCATCAGCAGCGTCCACACCATGCCGCGCCTTCTTTGTATACTGCTCGGTCTCACGGTCGCGCTCCTCGCGCTGCTCCTCGCGTCGTGCGGGCATAACTATCCGCCGCCGCCGAACCTGCCGGATCCGATCGTCAACCTCCAGGTTGGTCCCGGTGACGTCCTCGAGGTCTTCGTGGTCGGCGAGGAGAAGCTACCGAAGGAGTACGAGATCCAGCCCGACGGCTCGCTCGACTTCCCGTACACGAAGGGCATCAAGGTCGTGGGGCTCGAGCCGCGTCAGATCGCGTCCGCCATCCGCGAGCAGCTGGTGGAGGCGAAGTTCCTCGTGAACCCGCAGGTGCAGGTGAAGGTAAAGGCCTTCAACTCGAAGAAGATCCAGATCATCGGCCAGGTTGCGAAGCCCGGGCCGCTGCCCTACGTGGACGGCATGACGCTCGTTCAGGCGATCTCGGCGGCGGGCTGGTTCACGCCCATCGCCGATACCAATCACGTGCAGCTGATCCGCGTCGTCAGTGGCACGAAGTCGGTGAACGCGATTGTGAGCGTCGACGCGATCACCGACAACAACCGGCCAGACGTGAAGCTGCAGCAGGGCGACACCATCAAGGTCGACCAGCGCCTCTTCTGAGCCGCCGCGAGCGTTCGACGATGCCGCGCCTGCTCCTCCTGCTCACGGGCGGTACGCTGATGATGCGCGCCTCGCCAGTCGGCGCGAAGGGCGGGGCGGTCACGCTCGACGAGGAGCGGGCGGGCCGCGACCTCGTCGCCGAGATCCCCAGCCTGGCGCGCCTCGCCGACTTCGACACGCGGCTCCTGTTCCACATGGACTCGGCGAACATGCAGCC
>JAYTBL010000778.1:0-3159 GCA_043736975.1 Polyangiaceae bacterium | reverse complement strand
GGGCGCGCGCGTGAACATCGAGGTCGACGTGCTGGCCCGCTACGTCGCGCGCCTGCTCGAATGCGGACGCCCCGCCGCCACGGAAGAGACGAACGCCGCATCGGACGCGGCGTGGACCGATCGCTTGAAGCGCGCGGGTTACCTGTAGAGTACATATGTCCCCTGCGCTGAACATCGAACCGAAGCTGCTCGAACGCGTCAACGGAGCCATCGCCGACGTCCGGGCGGGAAAGATGGTCATCCTCGTCGACGACGAGGATCGCGAGAACGAGGGCGACCTGACGATGGCGGGCCAGTTCGTCACGCCCGAGGCCGTCAACTTCATGGCCACGCATGGGCGCGGCCTCATCTGCCTCACGCTCACCGAGGAGCACATCGCACGGCTCAACCTGCCGATGATGGCCTCACCCGGGCGCTCCGGTCCCACGCTGGGCACCGCGTTCACGGTGAGCATCGAGGCTCGCCTCGGCGTGACCACCGGCATCAGCGCCGCCGACCGCGCGCACACCATCCGCGTCGCCGCGAGCCCCGAGTGCCGGCCCGACGAGCTGGTCACGCCCGGTCACATCTTCCCGCTGCGCTCGCGCAACGGCGGCGTGCTGGTGCGCACCGGGCAGACCGAAGGCTCGGTCGATCTCGCCCGCCTCGCCGGGCTCGTGCCGGCAGGCGTCATCTGCGAGATCATGAAGGAGGATGGCTCGATGGCCCGCATGCCGGACCTCGAGATCTTCGCGAAGAAGCACGGGCTCCGCATCGTCACCATCGCGGACCTGATCCAGTACCGCCTGCAGACCGAGCGGCTCGTGCGCCGCGTGGAGCAGGGCAGCCTGGTGCTCGACGAGACGGGCACGCGCTGGACGGTCACGGCCTACGAGTCGTCCACCGACCAGCGCCAGTTCGTCGCGCTGACGCTGGGCACGCTCTCCCCCACCGAGCCCACGCTGTGCCGCATGCACTCCGGCTCGATCCTCGGCGACGTGTTCGCCTCCACCCCGCGCGACGGCGGCCGCAACCTCCGCGAGGCGATCCGGCGCATCGAGGCCGAGAAGAGTGGCGTCATCGTCTACCTCCCGCCCCGCGGCACGCCCGCCGCGGAGATCGCCCAGCTCGCGATGTCCGGGGAGCTGCCGCGTGAAGAGGTGGTGCCGCCGCCCGCAAACGGCCACGCGCTCGCCGACAGCCCGCTCCGCGAGTTCGGCATCGGGGCGCAGATCCTGGCCGACCTCGGGCTGCACAAGATCCGCCTCCTCACCAACAACCCGCGTAAGATCGCCGGGATCTCGGGCTTCGGGCTCGAGGTCACGGAAAGCGTGCAGCTCGGCGCCCCCGATCCGAGCTAAGAGATAAGAGAAAAGAGAAGCCATGGCGTCACTCTCTGACTCTCCGCGAATCATCGAGGGGAACCTCGTCATTCCCAAAGGAGCACGCTTTGCCATCGTGGCGAGCCGCTTCAATGCGTTCATCGTGGAGCGCCTCGTCGAGGCCGCGCTCGACGCGATCGTCCGCCACGGCGGCGAGGTCGGGAACGTGACCGTGGTGCGCGTGCCCGGCGCGTGGGAGATCCCCCTGGCCGTGCAGCGTATCGCGCGCGGCCCGCGCGGCCGCTCGGTCGAAGACGGCGGCCCGGTCACGGTGAAGGGCGCCGAGGCAGCGCGCTCCAAGCGCATGCGCCGGCCGGACGGCATCATCGCGCTCGCCGCGGTGATCCGCGGGTCGACCCCGCACTTCGACTACGTCGCGGGTGAGGTGTCGAAGGGCGTCGCGCACGTGTCGCTCGCCTCGGGTCTGCCGATCGCGTTCGGCGTGCTGACCACCGACACCATCGAGCAAGCGGTCGAGCGCGCGGGCACGAAGGCCGGCAACAAGGGCTGGGATGCTGCCGTGTGCGCCATCGAGATGGTGTCGCTCGAGCAAGCCTTCGACAGCGCGGGATTCTAGGAGAGCACGATGGGCGCGCGTCATTCAGGCCGAGAAGCGGCGCTCCAGATGCTGTTCCAGCTCGAGGCGTCGGGGGTGTCCTCGGATCAGGCGATCACGCTGTTCTGGCGGACGTTCGAGGATGCCGACCCCGAGGGCAAGGCGTACGCGGACGCGTGCGTGCGCGGCGTCGCCGACAACCTCGATACGATCGACAAGCGGGTGACGGCGGCCTCGCAGAACTGGCGGCTCGAGCGGATGTCGCGCGTCGACCGCAACCTCCTGCGCCTCGGCACCTGGGAGCTGCTCTTCCGGAGCGACGTGCCGCGCGCGGTCATCCTCGACGAGGCGGTGGAGCTGGCGAAGTCCTTCGGCACCGACGAGTCCAGCGGCTTCGTGAACGGCGTGCTCGATCGCATCGCGACCGACATCGGGCGGAAGGACGCCGACCGCACGGGCGCTACCTGATGATCGAGCTTCGCTTCGTCGCGCCCGATCTGCGGCGTCTCGACGAGGCCGGCTCGGAGGTGGTGGTGTGCAGCATCTGGCGTGATGAACGTCCCTTGACGGGCCTGGCGAGCCTGCTCGACTGGCGGATGTCGGGCCGCTTGAGTCGTCTGGCGAAGCAGGGCTTCCTGGTGGGCGAGGTCGGCGAGGTCCTGGTGGTGCCGGCCCGCCCGCGGCTGCCGTTCGACAAGCTGCTGGTGTGCGGGCTCGGCCCGCGCGGGGCGTTCACGGAGGATACGTTCCGCACGGTGCTCGGGCGCGCGCTGGATGCGCTGAAGGGGCTGTCGGCGAAGAAGGCGGTGGTCGAGCTACCGGGTCGCGGGGACGGCGGGCTCGACGAGGAGCGCGCAGCTTCGATCCTCCTGGATCTGATCGGCGAGGACGAGCGCGACGCGCTCTGCTTCGTCGAGCTGCCGGAAGCGCAGCGCAAGATCGAGAAGCACGCGCAGGAGAGACACAGGGCGTCGCTCCGGGGTTGAGCAGTTGCAGAGCGGAGGGGTGATGCGCGCGTGCGACGGATCGGCGTAGCGGCAGCGCGACACCTCCAGGGATTCCTCGGTCTTTCTGACGGATACAGAACGGCGCGGAGCCTGCATTCACGCGGCGGGGGGCGACGGGATGGACAACGGGGCTGAATCGCGATGGCCACAGGGGAGCGAGACGATCTTGCTCCTGGACGACGACCTGCTCGTCTGCCGCACGACCGCGCGCGTGCTCAAGCATCTCGGGTACCGG
>JAYTBL010000777.1:0-7827 GCA_043736975.1 Polyangiaceae bacterium | reverse complement strand
TGCCCACGTTCGCGATGCCCTCGCGCCTCACCGATCGCGCGCTGGGCGCCGAGCCGAAGCTCGCGCCGCTCTATCGCGACGTGGCGCTCGGCGCGACTCCCGAGGAGCTGTCGCTCGCGCAGCTCGCCTCGCAGCGGCCGCTCCTCGCCGGGTTCGACCCCGCCTGGGATCGCAACCTGGCTCGCCATTTCGTGCCGGTGGGGCTGACCACGCGGTTCGAGCCCGAGCCGCGCGGCTCGAGCGATCGCCGGCGCGCGCTCGATGCATTCACGGCCGGCAAGGACCGCCTGGTGCGCGTCGCGATCGCGAAGAGGGATCCCGATCTCGCGAGCGCGACCGCCTCGCTGCTCCGGGGGCGCGCGATCGGCATCGCGGCGTGCGGCGAGCGCGACGTGCTCTCGCGCGCGCTCGACGACCTCCGCCCGTTCGCGCCCGACGACAACGTCGCGAACACGCTGGTGCGGCGGATCGTCACCAGCAAGGGCGCGATCGAGGTCCGCGACCTCGTACCCTGATCGGAACGCTCCAGCGTCAGAACGCGACGGCGGGCTGCGAGAGGGTGGCGACGCCCCGGAAGTGCTTGCGGATGAAGAGGAAGCCGCCGCGCCCATCGAAGGAGACGCGCGAGGGCGCCCGGCCGAGCGCCGTGGGCAGGCCGAACACGATCGTCACCTCGACGTGATCGACGAACCGCGGGTTCTTGCTCAGCGAGAAGCCGACGGTGAGCACCTCGCGCTCCTTCTCGTCGACCCATGCCGAGCCCTTGATCGCGTTCTCCGCCGGCACCTTCGGGACGAAGGCGATCTTCACGCGGCTCGGATCGTTCGCGTCGCGCTCGGTGACGGAGAAGACGTAGCGCCCGCTCTCGCTCGCGAGGAACGGCAGGCGGAGGTCCCGCTTCCTCGCCTCGGCCTGCGCATCGGGATCGGCGAGCCGCTTGGCGCGCCGCTCGGTGGCGCGCTTCTGCGCGTCGGCGGTCTTGTCCTTGCCGTTCTCGAGGTAGCTGAAGACGGTGGTGACGCGGTCCAGCGGTGTCGGTGTGGGGATCGATCGCAGGACGATCTCCTTCACCTCCTCGGTCTTGCCGTCACCGTCGACCTCCTCGATCTTGCCGGTCATCGTGAACGCGCCGCGCCGTTTCATCTCCTCGAACCGCGCCGCGTGCTGCGCGAGCCCTTGCAGGAGCTCGTCGGGCATGGCCTGACCGACGACCGCGGCGCCGCCGTCGGCCCGTGTCTCGATCGGTGCCGCGACCACCACGAGCCCGAGCACGACGCCTAGAAGGAGCGAGCGACCGAAACGCATGGACCAAGACTGCCCGCGGATCCGCCGATCGGCAAGGCTCCCGGACGCGTTATCCTGACGCCCGAGGCCGCAGCGATGAACGAGGACGCAGTGGAGACGCCTTCAGCGGTCATCGAGCGCGGCCGCATCCTCTGCTACCGCGTCTACGACGTCGGGGACACGATCGCGCTCGACGTGGCCGAGCGCCTGCTCGGCGCAAAGCGCGTGGCGGTGGGCGGGCCGCTCGTGGAAGGCCTGGTGATCCCGGTCCGTCCGCTGGAGCTCGCGCTCGACACCTGCGTCGTCGAGATCCCCTCCGTGAAGCGTCTGCTCACCGCGAGCTGCTCCGCGCACCTCTTCGAGTTCGGGGCGATCTCCCTCCTCTACGATCTCCCGATCGACGCCGGGACCGCGCTCGAGGCGCTCACTCCGCTCTGCGATGCGCTCTACGACTCGCCCGAGCTCGAGCGCCTCGGCCAGAAGCATCGCGGCGAGCTGATGCAGCGCCTCGGCGCCAGCATCGAGACTCCGCACGGTTGGAACGAGGCCGAGACCTACACCGTGGTCTTCATCGAGAAGCTCGCCTGCGCGACCGACGCCGCCCATCGCGCCAGCGTGGCGGCGCTCGCCACCTCGGAGGCGGTCGCGAAGCTGCTCCTCGGCGAGGTCAGCGACAAGCCGCTCAGCCCGCAGACCCGCGACGACGTGCTCAGGAACGCGTTCTCGTACCTCGTCGACGACCTGGTGGTGATCGACTGGAACAGCGCGCTGGTGGTGGAGCCGAGCGGCTCGCGAATCGTACCGTTCGTCCTCGAGCTCGCGACCTCGCAGCTGCTCGAGTTCCGCTTCTACGACCGCCTCCTCGATCGTGAGCTCAAGACCGTCTACGACACCGTCGAGACCGCGCGACCGCGCGTGCTGCGCAGCCCATACGGCCGGCTCGTGCGCACGGTGCTGCGGCGCTTCATGGAGCTGACCGAGTTCACCGAACGCGTCGACAACGCGATCAAGTCGGTCGGCGACTTCTACCTCGCGCGCGTCTACCTCTCGGCGATCCGGCGATTCCGTGTGCCCGAATGGCGTGAGAGCGTCGAGTCCAAGCTCTCGCTGGTGGCGCGCGCCTACGAGCTGCTCAAGGGCGAGGTCGAGGTCTCACGCGCGCAGATCCTCGAGATCATCGTGGTGGTGCTGATCCTCGTCGAGCTCATCACGGCGCTGCGCGGTCACTGACCTACTTCGTGCCGCCGCACCATCCGCCGAGCGAGGCGCTGCACAGCGAATCGCCGGGATCGCACGCGCAGCCCGCGCCCGCGTCCGCGGCTTGGGCTTGCCGCGCCGCCTTGACGGGCGTGCCGGTCCGGAGGACCGCGCAGCGGCGCGCCGCGTCGGTGCGCACCGCCTCGTCGCGCGCCGTCACCACGCACTGGCGAGCGAGGACCCGCGCCTCGTCACGCCAGCGCCGCGTCGGGCCGACCGCGATGTCCTCGAACGTGCTCGCGACCGCGGGATCTGCGCGCCACGCGACCGGCATCGCGCCGAGCCCCGCGTCATCCAGGCTGCGCGCCATCGTCATGTCGAGCTCGGCGGCCTCGGCGATGGCGTCGATGCGACCCTCGCGCGGCGCGTCCGGCGCGTGTGACGCGGCCGCGTACATGCGACTCGCCTGGTCGACCTGCGCCTGCGCCTGCGCGAACCAGGCCCGGGACGACCGGGCCCGACCACGACTTCGGCATGGTCAACGGCTCGGGGTCCGGCTCGGTCGCCACGGCGGGCTCCGCCGCGGCGGGAGAGGGCGCGGGCGAGGCCGTCTCCGCGCGCGGCTCTTCAGGCTGCGCCACCACCACGTCGAGCGGCGGGCTCGCCGCCGGCTCGAGCGCCGGCTTGCCGCACGCGAGGTTCGCGAGGAGCGCGACCGCGAGCACGGCGGCAGCCACGGTACGGCGGTCTCGTCCGGGTCTCATGTTCGTCCTTGAACCCTCGCGCGTGCGAGCTCTTGGGTACGCGGGGCCCGTCACGATTCTCACACCGCGGCGCCCAGGAACGCACGCGCTCCACGCTCCTCGCAGGATCCCGGCGGGAATCACGCTTCGGGGCGTCGGCACGGGCATTGCGTTCGGGCGCCACGAAACCATGAAGCTCGGAATCTGACTCCTCCATTCGCCGCTGTTCCTCTTCGGCCCCGGACCGTGACCGGGTGATAGCTTCGCTCGCATGGACGCAGCGGGGATCAAGTCGAGGTTCGAAGAGCAGAAGGTCCGCACCGGCCACGAGATCAAGAAGGTCAAGGTCGGCGGGTTCGACATCGATGGCGTCTTGCGCGGCAAGTTCGTCTCCCTCGACAAGTTCTGGAACATGGTCGAGCAGGGCTTCGGCTTCTGCGACGTCGTCTTCGGCTGGGACATCGGCGACGTCCTCTACGACAACGCGACCATCACCGGCTGGGACACCGGCTACCCCGACGCGCACGCCACCATCGATCTCGACACGGCGCGCTTTCCGCCTGGCGAGGCCGACACCGCGACCTTCATCGTCGACTTCACGAACACCGACGGCACGCCCCACGCCGCGTGCCCGCGCTCGCTGCTGAAGCGCGTCCTCGCGCGCGCCGCGACCCTCGGCTACGAGGCGTCGTTCGGCTCGGAGTTCGAGTTCTGGGTCTTCAAGGAGACGCCCGAGTCGCTCAACGCGAAGGGCTTCCGCGGCCTCACGCCGCTCAGCCCCGGCATGTTCGGGTACTCGTGGCTGCGCGAGGATCAGAACCGCGACTTCGTGCACGCGATCCTGAACGAGATGAGCGCGATGGACATCGCCATCGAGGCGCTGCACACCGAGACCGGCCCCGGCGTCTACGAGGTCGCGATCCGCTACGACGAGGCGCTCCGCGCCGCCGACAAGGCGGCGATGTTCAAGACCCACATGAAGGCGCTCGCCTCGCGCCACGGGCTGGCGGTGACGTTCATGGCAAAGTGGAAGGAGGATCTCCCGGGCTCGAGCGGGCACCTCCACCAGTCGCTTTGGACCGTGGCGCAGCCGGGCGGCGCGCCGCGCAACGTATTCCACGACGAGCAGGGCGAGGCGAAGCTCTCGCTCATCGCGCGCCAGTACCTCGCCGGTCAGCTTGCGCTCATGCCCGAGCTGACCGCGCTCTACTCACCGACCATCAACAGCTACAAGCGCTACGTCCCGGGCGTGTGGGCGCCGATGACCGCCTCGTGGGGCCCCGAGAACCGCACCTGCGCGATCCGCTCGATCCCCGGCGGCCCCAGCTCCACGCGCCTCGAGTACCGGCAGACCGCGGCCGACATCAATCCGTACATCGCGATCGCGACCTGTCTCGCCGCCGGGCTCTACGGCATCGAGAAGAAGCTCGAGGCGCCCCCGCCGGGCAAGGGCGACACCTCGCTGAGCAGAGACCACAAGGTGCTGCCGCGCACCCTCAAGGAGGCGACCGCCTGGCTCAAGGAGAGCAAGGGCGCGCGCGAGTGCCTGGGCGACGCGTTCGTCGACCACTACGTGATCACGCGCGAGTGGGAGGTCCGGCAGTTCGAGCGTGTCGTGACCGAGTGGGAGCTGAAGCGCTATTTCGAGTCGATCTGACGCTCGGCCGCCGCCGAACCGCGTGCCCGAGCTTCGCCACTGGCGCTCCCGGGTATCGGCGATCTACGCTCCACCGCGATGTCGTTCGTCACCTGGAGCTTCCCCACCACCGTTGTCTTCGGAAATGGCTCGATCGCCACCCTCGGCGATCACGTCAGGAGGGTGGGCGCGACCCGAGCGCTCATCGTCTGCGACCCCGGCGTCGTGAAGGCCGGCATCGCCGAGAAGGTCCGCGCCTCGCTCGAGGGCGGCGGGATCCCCGCGATGATCTTCGACCGCGTCGACCCGAACCCCATCGAGCCCAACGTCACCGACGGCGTCTCGGCCTTCCGCTCGCACAAGGCCGACATCATCGTGTCGGTCGGCGGCGGCTCCCCGCTCGACGTCGGCAAGCTCGTCGCCCTCAAGGTCACCCACGATCGCCCGCTCGCCGAGTACGACGACGCGACCGGCGGCGACAAGTTCATCGGCCCCAACGTGCCGCCGATCATCAACGTGCCCACCACCGCGGGCACGGGTAGCGAGGTCGGGCGCTCTGGCGTCGTCACCCTGAAGGCGACCGGGCGGAAGACGGTCATCTTCTCGCCCTACCTCATGGCGAAGGCGGCGATCCTCGATCCCGAGCTCACGGTGTCGATGCCCCCGCGCGTCACCGCCGCCACCGGGTTCGATGCGCTCACGCATTGCATCGAGGCCTACCTCGCGCTCGGCGATCACCCCATGGCCGACGGCATCGCGCTGCTCGGGATCGAGCTGTGCGCCAAGAACCTCCCGCGCGCGGTCGAGGCCGGCGCCGATCTGGTGGCGCGCGGCGCGATGATGAAGGCGGCGATGATGGGCGCGGTGGCCTTCCAGAAGGGCCTCGGCGTGTGTCACTCGCTCGCGCACCCGCTCTCTTCGGAGAAGAACCTCCATCACGGGCTCGCGAATGCGCTCTGCCTCCCGGCGGTGTGCGACTTCAACAACGCGACGGTGCCGGATCGCATCGAGCGAGTGCGGCGCACCGTGGACCTCAACGCCACGAGCCTCTCCAACGCCCTGCGCGCCCTGCGCGAGAAGCTCGGGCTGCCCAGCGGGCTCGCCGCGGAGGGGGTGACGAAGGCGGATATCCCGAAGCTCGCCGACAAGGCGATGCAGGACGCCTGTCACACGCTGAACCCGCGCCCGGTGACGCGCGACGACATGGTCAAGCTCTACGAGCTCTCCCTCTGAGTCTGAGTCGTCGCTCGGGGGCATGACGACGGGCTTCCGGCGGGGAGACGGCTCCGCGACGAGGATTCACGGCGCCGCGGACTTTGCGCGCGCGCCCAGCTCCGTGGCCGTGAGCTCCTCGATCTCGTCGGAGGGGCGGACCTCGGTGTTCATCGGGGACTCCGCGCTCTTCATCTCGGCGAAGCCCTTCTCGACGCGCTGGCGATCGAGGAGCTGCGGCGTCGTGAGATCGGGGCCGAGCGGCAGGCGGCGCGGGCGGAGGAGCCAGCGCGGGCGCGCGTCGTAGCCGCTCGTGCCCGTTCGATCACGGTCGTGGCGCCGCCCCGCCACGAAGTAGTTGCGCACGATCGCCGACGACAGCTCGTTGCACGTCGCGAGACCGCAGTCGTACTCGTCGGGGAGGCCCAGGAAGATCGCCGCGTAGCGCCGCTGCGCGAGGCCCTCGAGGAGATCGGCGGGCGCATGATCGCCCGCCCGCACGATGTCGTAGAGCGCGGCGGCGTGCACGCTGCTCGGCGTCGTCACGTCGCCGGCGGTGGTGACGATCACCTCGCCCTGCTTCTCCAGCTCCTTCACGAGGGCGACGAAGCGCTGTCGCTCCGCCAGGTCGTCACGGTTCGGGGAGAGCTCGAGGGGGTCGAACATCGCGCCCAGGAGCTGGAGGCAGATCCCGCCGAGGAGCACGACGCTGGTGAGCGAAGCTACCCGCGTGCCCTTGGCCGCCCCCTCCGCGCGCGTCGCCATGATCGCGGTCGCCGCGCAGCCCAGGGGGAGCCACGCCACCAGCACGTTGGGCCAGCCGCCCGAGTGCGCGCGGAACGAGAAGGACGCCGCCATCGCCGCTGCGATCACCACTCCGAGCACGACGTCGTTCGAGGAGCTGCCCTCGGGTCGCCGCCGATGGCGCAGGAACGACCACAGCACCGGCACGCTGAGCGCGAGGCTGCCCGCCGTGATGGCGAAGGCTTTGGGCGCGTCGATGATGAAGAACATCGAGACGCGCTCGGCACGTAGGCCGTGCGCGCTCGGTAGCTTCAGGCAGTAGTAACGGAACCAGCCGCCGGTCTTCACCTCGAGGTACGCGCCCACCACGCTGAGCACGACGATCCCGCTGATTGCCACGATGGCCGCGCGCCGCCGCTCCCCCGCGAGCACCAGCCCGAACACCACCGAGGCGAACGCCAGCAGCCCGGCCTGCTTCGCGAAGAACGCGAGCCCCAGCAGCGCGCCGGACACCAGCGCCGAGGCCGCCGACGGCCGCGCCACCAGCACCGCGAGCGCGACGACGATCACCGCGCCGTAGAGCGCGTCGACGCGCTCGAGATCGTAGAAGAGGATGGTGAGCGAGTACGTCGCCACGTGCAGCAGGATCGCGATCCCGCACCAGAACGTGCTTGCGCCCAGCGCACGCGCGATGCGCACGATACCCCAGCCGGTGGCGAGGGTAGCGGCGATCGACACGATCTTGCACGCCACGAAGACCGAGCAGACGTGCGCGACCAGCGAGCTCACCCAGAAGTAGAGCGGCGGATATACGAACGGGATGAACCGCGCCGAGGGCGCCACGTAGAGCTGCTGGCCGTCCCGCACGCGCTCCACGCCGTCCCGGATGGCGCCCGTCATCCACTCGCCGTCGATGGGGTAGCGGAACCGCTGGACCACCACCCAGACCGAGAGCAGCGCGAGCACGCCGCCGAGCCCGAGCGTAAACGCCTGCATCACCCGAACGGAGCG